>CAPNAQ010000080.1 GCA_948663505.1 uncultured Clostridia bacterium
AAAAATAAGTATTTTTTTATTAATCTTTTTATTAATATCATTTGGCGTAATTTATGCAGTAAGTAATTTTGCTACAAAAGGAGAGTTAAATGGTGATGGAGAAATAAATTATGCTGATGTAAGTTTATTACAATTACATTTGATACACTCAAAAGAATTACCAACAGAAATGTTAGAAAATGCTGATATGAACAATGATGGAAAAATAACAGTAACAGACTTAAATCTTTTAATAAAAAAGATAGAAAAAAAATTAAAATATGAAGCAACAGTAAGAGAGATAGAGGTAAGTAATTATTATCCAAATAAAAATGAAGAGATAACATTAAATTTTGATATTGATGTAACTTATAATGTTGAAATTAAAACAATTACTATTAATGGAGAAGAATATGAAATAGTAAGAAATGAACAAAATCAAAATTTATATGAAGTTAAATTAAATGTAGGAAACACAAATGGTGTAAAAGAATATAGATTTGAAAAAGTAACTCTTATAAATGGAAAAGAAATTGAAATTGATGAAACAGTTAAAGTGGATGTATTAAAAACACAACCTCAAATTGAAAATTGGACATTAACAGGTGATACAGAAAAAACAGAATTAAATATATCATTTGATGTAGTAGATTCTGATAAAACAATAAATTCAGGAATGTATACAATTACTGAAAAGAAAGAAGAAACTGAAAGTAATGAAGCATCTGAAAGTAATGAAGAAACTGAAAATCCAGAAGGAACAGAATATATACAACAAGGAGTTGTAGAAGTTGGTACTAATAATATAAATGTAAAAGTAGAAGAAAATAAAAAATACCAAATATTAGTAGAAGTACCATATAACTTAGATACAGGTACTTTAGAACAAGAAGGAAGCAATACAGGAAGACTTATAAAAGAGGAAGAACTAATTCTTATAAAAGATTATAATTTCCAATTATCTAATATAAGAACTTATAAGGAAGAACAAGAAGATACAGCTTCAGAAGAATTTAATTTAGAAGAAAATATAATAGTAAAAT
This sequence comes from uncultured Clostridia bacterium, assembly GCA_948663505.1. GTDB lineage: Bacteria > Bacillota > Clostridia > TANB77 > CAG-508 > CAG-269. The sequence continues at coordinate 1,023 of CAPNAQ010000080.1, forward strand.
TTGATAGTACAAATGCAACAGAATATTTACCACAAAGTGCAGTTATAAATGGAAAAAGATATGATCTAACAGAAGATAATGGTACATATACAGCATTTATAGATGGATTTGATAGCACAGGTAACAATAATATAAAAATAGAAAAGGTTACTTTAGATAATGGAAAAGAATTTGAAGTAAATCAAGAAAAGCAAGTAAAAATAATAAAAAATGCACCAACTGTTGCAAGATTCAGAAGTCATGAAAATTCAGAAGAAAAAAATATTAATATGCTTATTTTTATAAAAGATAAAAATAAAGCAATAACTGATTTAACAGCAAAATTATTTGATGAAGAAAACAATGAAATCGCATCTAAAAACTTAACAGAATATTTGACAGATGAAAATTTAAGTGATAGTGAAGAAGAAGAAATAAAAGACACATATTATATAAATTCTACTATAAATTTAGAAAACATAGAATTACCAGATAAATATAAAATAAAATTAATTGCAAATTATTGTTTACTTGAAGATGATGAAAATTATACATATACAAATGAAACTATATTAGAAAATGAAGAATCATCTAATCCAAATGCTAATATAAATAATGTACAAATATCTAACAAATATCCTGAAAAAGGAGAAAATATTACATTAACATATACAATAGAAACAAATAAAGAAAACCTTAACATAACACACATTAGAGTAAACAACTTAAGATGTATTGCAACAAAAAACACAGATGAAGACGAAAATGTAACATATTCTATAACTTTAAATGCAGGAGAAACAGCAGGTATAGTAGACTTAAATGCTACAGAAATTATATTTGAAGATAATACATCAATTGGTGTAAGAAACCAAGTAAAAATAGATGTTTTAAAACAAAAACCTACTAGTGAAGCATTTACACAAATAGATGATATAGAAAATAAATCTGTTAGATTAACTGCAAATATAGTAGATCCAGATAAAGCATTTATAAGTGGAAAAGCAGAACTTGTAAGAAATAGCGATGAGAAAATAGTTGCAACAAAAGAATTTGATGCAGAACACATTACTTTTGACATTGAAAATATTGAAATAGGAACACAATATACATTAGTTGCAAAAATGACATATGATAGAGATACTAATACAATAGAAGAAGAAACAAACAAAAACTATGTAGAAAATGAAATATTTAGAAGAAGACCAATACAATTAATTGCAGATTATGAGTTACAAATAAGTAATTTAAAAACATACAATGGAGAAAAAGAAACAAAATATTTTGAAAGAGGTCAAGAAGTAACTGTAAGTTTTGATAGTGCTAATAGTACAGAATTCTATCCAGTTTACGCTGTTATAAATGGAAAACAATATGAATTAGAAAAAGTAGAGCAAAACTATAAAACTAATATACCAGTAGTTTCTACATTTGGACCAAAAACAATTACAATTGAAAAAATAATTTTAAATAACACAAAAGAAATAGAATTAACAGAAAATAATGAAACAAAAGTAGGAATATTAAAATTAAGACCAACTATTATAGATTTTGGATATAGTGAAAATGAAGATAATGTAAATATTGATGTAGCATTTAAAGTAAATGATACAGAAGAAACAATAACTAGTGGAACTATAAAAGTAATAGATGAAAATGGAGTTACAATAAAACAAGAAGAATTAACTCGTAATTCAAATGGAATTAGTTTTGAAAAAGGAATTTGTGAAGAATTTGAAATAGAAATACTAGCAAATTACGATTTAGATACAAATCAAGTTACAACTGGAGATAACGAATATACAAATCAACAATTACTTAAAGAAGGAATTAATATAAGTGCAGAACGTTTAATTGAAATAAAAGACATAATTGGAGTAAGTCTATATTCAACAGAAAATCCAACAGTAGAAGTTACTAGTGTAACAGAAGAAAAATTATCAAACTTAGATAATTACATAGTAAAAGTTACATCAAAAGAAATGCCTGCATTTTATACTAAAATAAAAAGCTATGAAACAACAGAAGATGGAAATTTAGATTTCATTTTAGATTATGATAATGTAATTCAATATGAAAATGACAAAAAACAAAATAGACTAAAAGTTACATATGGTAAATTAAATAATGGAGTTGCTGAAAATAAAAGTATAGAAACTTTAATTGCAGAAATAAAAGCAAATCCAGATGGAAACTTTACACTAACACAAGATTACGACGTATCTTATTTAAAAACAACAAATACATCACTCATTACATCTGAATTTAGAGGTACATTAAATGGAAATGGACACAAAATATATAATTTAAATAAACCATTATTTGATACACTAGAAAGTGCAACAATTCAAAATCTTGAATTAGAAAAAGTTAATTTACTTGAAGCAACAAGTAGAGGAAGTATAGCAAGTGTAGCTTCAAATACTAATATAAAAAATGTACATATTAAAAATTTGAATATAGTAACAAAAGCAAATGAAATAGGTGGAATTGTTGGTAACTTAATAGCTGGAACTATTGAAGAATGTAGTATAACAAATTATAATGTAAGTACATCTGGACATATAAGAATAGGTGGAATTGTTGGATACATGGATGGTGGAACAATTAAGAACTGCTATGTACAAGGTGAAATGAATTCAACTCAAAGTAAAGATGGTAATGGAATAGGTGGTATTCTTGGACATGGATTAGCAACACAAATTACTATTGAAAACTGTATTACTAAAATAAATTATGTATGGACTGGAGGAGGACGTAGATTTAATGGTGCTATAGTAGGATTACCAAATTCATCAACAATTTTGAAAAATAATGTAAGTTTATCAACTGGTACAGTAATTTATAAAGTATGTGGTTCAGCTATTAACAAAGCTTCTATTAACAACTACGAATTAGAAGAATCAGAACTAATATCAAATGCTACAGGAGAAATAGTAAAGACAATATCTAAAGATAATGTTACAAAAGACTTCTTTAAAGATAATACAAACTTTGATGAAAGTATTTGGAATTTAGAAGGTGCATCTTATGAACATTTACCAACATTAAAAGGAAATAAACAACAAGAAGATGAAACAGAAAACAATGGAGAAAAAATAGATGCAAATCTATATATTCCAGAATATGATAGAATAAAAAATACTCCAGGATTTAATACAAATAAGTTAATAGCATATCATAATATACAAAAATTAATGCCATATTATGATGCAAAATATATGGTATTAGATAGTACTAGTATATCAAATACACACTTATTAAATACAAAAACTATAAAACATATACTACCTTATGCAGACAATAAACTTGTAACATATTTAACATCAAAAGCTTATAATGGAATAACAAAAATAAAAGTTGTATTTACAGATTATACAATACAAGAATATGAAGTAAACTTTGAAAAACTTATGGGAAGTATTGCTATATATAAAATACCAGAATTAAATTTAAGCTATGCATTTGGAAACTATATTATAAATGAAGATTCAGACGTTATAAATAAATTAACTGAATATATAAGCTCATTAGATTATACTACAGTACTAGACCCACTTACAGCAGCTGGAGATAGTAGGCTATATAGAGATAATTACAATAATGTAATTAAAAATACAGCAAAAGAAGTAGCACTTAAAATCTTACAAAATGATGAAGACAGTATACTTATGTTAAACAATGAAATACTAAACAAAAAAATAGAACAAGAATTAATTGGAACTGAAAAAATAAATAAAATACTTTATGCATATAACTATTATGACCGTTGGTATGGATTTGAAATAGGTGGTACAAAAATATCAGATATTCTAGAATTTGAAGGTAATATGTATTCAGACTCAATGACATTTTATAATGTAGTAAGTGAAGTACTTGTAGGAAATCTAAATCCAGGTGGTACAGATGGTTTCTACAAAACTTGTCTAAAAAAATATACAGGAAGTTCAACAATTGGATATTTCTTAGATTATATTATAACTAATATTGGTGGATATGAAGATGTAAATGACTGGTTTACGGAGTATTTTGGTGCTAGAAATATACTAGCTGAAGTTCCAGTAGATAATTTACCTGAAATAGGGTATCGTGGATGGTATCAACTTAAGAAAAATGCAAGAATGGTACTTCCAGTTATTACTTTACCAAATGATTGTGCTTATATGATTTCTGGACCTGCTCATTTACAATTTGGACCTTCACAATTATATCATAAAGATCCTCAGACTGAAGCTGGAAGAACAGAAGTTAAAAACAAAGTAAATAATCATGTTAAACTTGTAAAAAGCCATTTTTCTACTTTAGCAGATTCATTTGACTATAAAAAATGGAATAACTACTGTATTATGGTTTATGATTGTACAAAAATAATTACGGGTTATAAAAATACTTATTTCCCTGGTACAAATATTGTAATATCAACAGGTCCGGTTTATACACAAGGAAAAGTTGGTCTAGAATATCCATTCTTTAAGAATTTTAGTGAAGTTTTAGGACTATGGCAACCAGGTGGTAGCTCAGCTGGTGTAGGTAATACTGCTGGATTCTTATGGTTCCAAGCAAGACCAGGACTTACTAATTTTGATACTTGGACACACGAATTTGAACACGCTTTATATGATAAAATAATGTTATATCAACGTGGTGCTAGAGTGCAACTTGAAACACTTACAGAAGGTAATGTCCAACAATATGCTAATTGGAGTGAAAACAATCTTACTCAAGATGTTGGACCATATTACTTTAATACATCTTTCTATTTGAATAAAGAAGGTAATGCGACTCAAAATCTAACTCCTGAGAGAATTAATACAAGGGAAAAATTAGAAAATTATTATAAAGGACAACAAAATGCACTAGATTTACTAGATTATATTGAAGGAAAAGCATTTATTAGATTAACACCAGAACAACAAGCAAAGATTGCTACAAGAATGAATATATCTGCTGGTTGGTCTTCTTGGGGAGGAATCACAGCACAACAGGCAACAAATATGAATTTAACATCATTAGAAGCTTTATATGATAATAGAATTATGCTAAGACCAAATAATGCTTGGGGAGTAAGTGTAAGAGGATTAGCTGTAATTAATGGAATTGGTAGCAACGATTATGGATTTGAATCTGTATGGGTAAATCGTTGGTTTATAGGACATTTAGATGGTGGATATGCTGATGCATTCTCTACTAAACGTAATTTCTTTGAAATGCTAGGTTATGCGGGAGTTGATGGATATGTTACTTATGGTAGTAAAGCATCTGCTAATGACTTAGATGCAATTAAGAAAATTACTAAAATGGTAACTGGTACTGAAATGGATTGGAAACAATACAAAATGAGTAGATATGCAACAGTTGAAGAAAATATTAATAATAATAAATATATAGATGTTCAATACATGATAGACAGATTTACTGAAGCATTAACAAATGATGCTAATAATGGAGATAGAAATATATCTCAAAGAACAAATCTTAGAAAGATATATTATCATTACTTAAAGAGTGCTACAAATGACTTTGTGGCTGACCCACTTGGAACAGATGTAAAAATAACACATATACAAACAGCACAAGAATTAGTAGAAAAAATCAATAGTGAACCTTATGGTTACTATGTACTTGATAATGATATTGATTTCTCAGAAATGACTACAAATGTAACTCAAACATTTATGGGTAGATTAGATGGTAATGGACATAAAATAATTGGTAATAAAATACCAGTATTTAATAAAATTAGATATGGTTATGTTGGAAACTTAACATTAGAAAATACAGATATTCCAAGAACTAATACTACTTCAGGAGCTTTAGCAAATAAAATAGAATCTAGTACAGCAGAGAAAATAAATGCTACAGGTGTAAAAATGTTCTTTGGTACTAGAAATGATTTAAGCTTAATTGGTGGAGCTGTTAGTAATGTAATTACTAGAGATTGTACTGTAGAACGTTTAGTTACAAAGATTTCAAACAAAAATGAATTTGTAGAAAAATTAACTGCTGAACCAGGTGGATTATTTGAATTAACAGGTGATATAGACTTTACTGGACATACAGCTACAACAAGTGCTGTTGTAACAGGAATATTTACAGGTAAAATACAAGGTAATGGACATACAATTTCAAATTTGACAAATTTAAGTTTATTTGAAAACTTTAGAGGAACAGTAGAAAACGTAAATATTAGTAACTTTAGAAACACAAGTGTAGGTAGAGGAAACGGAGACTTTGTTACAGCGTTTGCACAAGAGACATATACAGCAACATTTAAAAATATGAAGTTTAACAATATTACATTGTCAGGAAGAAATAATGTTGCAGTAGTAACAGGTATGGACGGAAGAGAAAATGCAAATTCTGTATTTGAAAATATATCTGTAAAAAATGCAAATGTAACAGGAACAGGTGTATATGTATCGACATTTGCAGGTAGAAAATATGGAGGATTAATTAAAAATGTTTATGTTCAAGGTACACTTGATGTAAAACAAACAGAAAATGGTGGATTAGTAGGAGCAATGCAACAAGGTGGAACAATTGAAAATGTTATAACAGATGTAGATGTAACAAAAACGAGCAATACATTTTCAAACCAAGCAAATAGTATATTTAATGCCTCTATGGTAGGAAATATATATAATACACCAAAAATAAATAATTGTATTGCATTTGGAAATATGACAGGATTTACAGATACAGCAGGAAACAAAAAAGTTCCATATAAATTTACTGGTGCAAATGAAAACCAAATAAAGGCTTGTTTAACAAATTGTTATGAAGTAACAGAAGAAGTTGGTACATCATCTGTTACAGCAAATACAGCAGGAAAGTTAAATACAGTTTCAACAAATAGCTTAAATTCAGATTTCTATAAGGAATTAGGATTTGATGAGACTATTTGGGATTTCTCAAATATTGGTACACAAAAATTCCCAGTACTAAAATAGTTTTGTAGATTTAATATTGAAATTGTTTAAATATTTTTAAGAAATTAGAGGTTATAAGTTAGATTTATATAATAGGAAAGTCATGCTGACTTTCTATTATATAAAATACATTAAGTATTTCTGACTTGTAATCTTTAATTTTTACTTTTAATTATTTTTATAGAATATAACAAGATTATAAGTTGTTTAAGTTTTTGTTTTTTGCAAAAATATA
>CAPNAQ010000081.1 GCA_948663505.1 uncultured Clostridia bacterium
TTAAAATAATAATAAAAAAATAAAAGATATTTTATTTTTAAGATAAAGTCAAAATATTGCAATTTGTAATAATTGTTGTATTAAAAAAATGGCTTAAATGTAAATTTTATAGCATGTGTCAAAGGATTTGTCGAATTTTGCGATGAAAAGTCCTTTACAAATGAAAAAAATTGTAGTATTATAAATATAGATTTTAATCAAATACACGAAAGTGTTTATATCTAAAAATTTTTTCGAAAAAATTAAAAATCCATAAAAAACAATTTAAAAGGTAGGCGATGTGTATGCATGATTAGCTATACCAAAAGATATATTAATATTGTGAGTTTAATTATAACAATACTAATATTTAGTTTACTGGAACTATATATTCAGCAAATTAAAAAGAATAATTTTAATATCACCTCTATCATAAATATATTTAAAATAAATACAATACAAGTTGAAATAAACTCAAACAATATTAAACAAGAAACAAAAGAAGAAAAAGTAGAGATTCAAAACCAAAATAATAATTCCATTTTAAATAATACAGAAGAAGCAAATTGGAAAATAATAATTCCAGCAATATCTTTAGAAGCACCAATATCTGAAAATACCGAAAAAGAAACCATGAATAAATATGTAGGACATTTTGAAGAAACTTCAAAAACATATGGAAACATTGGCTTAGCTGCACATAATAGAGGATATGAAGTAAACTATTTTTCAAATTTAAAAAAGTTGAAAGAAGGAGATAAAATAATATATAAGTGTGAAGATTTTGAAAAAACATATATAGTAAAGACACACATTATAATAGAAGATATTGATTGGAATTATTTAGAAAAAACTGAAGATAACAGAATTACACTAATTACATGTGTAGAAAACGAACCTAATTACAGGAGATGTATACAAGGAATTGAAATATAGAGTATAAAATATATTAATAATATTAACCAAATTGTTACTATTCATAGTTAAAAAAAGTTGTAAAAAACATATAGAGATTGACCATGAATAGTAACAACAAATTATAAGTAGAGGAGGTAATAGTAAATTAGAAAAATTATATTAATAATAAGTATTTGTTTAGTAAGTATATTAATATTATTTAATTATGTGGAAGCAGTAAATATAGGAACTGCAAATATTGTATCAGGTGGAGACTGTGGAAGCTTATTAATGTATAAAGGAATTATAGTTAAAACATACTATGCTGAATATTTACAAGATGGTGTAAATTACCCTGCATATTGTCTAGATAAAACAAAGCAAGGTGTAACAAATGATTTATCATATTCAGTATCAGTAAATAATGCAATTACAGATGTAAAATTATGGAGAATTATTATTAATGGTTATCCATATAAGACTATTAAAGAACTTGGATGTGCAAATAAAGAAGAAGCATTTACTGCAACAAAGCAAGCAATCTATTGTCATATACATGGAAACAATCCACAAGATTATTCGCCAATTGGAGAAGCAGGTAATAGAACATTAAATGCACTAAATAAAATATTAAGTGATGCTGGAAATTGTCAAGAAATGCAAATTTCAAATATTATTAAAATAAATAAAGAGCAAGAACAATTTGAAATAGATGAAAAACAATCAGAGTATGTATCAAAAGTATATTCAATAAGTGCTGAAACAGCAATAACAAATTATAAAATATTAATAAATAATATTCAAGAGGGTTTTTTAGACGGAATTAAAGTAACAGATTTAAATAATAGAGAGAAACAAGAATTTAATCAAAATGAAAAATTTAAAATATTGATACCATTAAAAAGTTTAACAGAAAAGGGTAATTTTACGATTAATGTGCAGACTAAAATAAATAATAAACCAGTTTTATATGGAAAAGCAAATAACTCTACATATCAAGATTATGCACTAACTGCTGCAACATATGAAGATGCAATAGGAAATGTAAATGACGTTTATTATAAAAATGAAACTAAAGTTAAAATCATAAAGCAAGATAAAGACACTGAAGAAAGATTAGAAAATGTTGAATTTAGAATTTTTGATAAAAATAAAAATATTGTTTATTCTAATTTAAAAACTAATGCTAATGGCGAGATTTTAATAAATAATTTAATTCCTGGTAAATATTTTATTCAAGAAATTAACTCTAAAGAAGGTTATATTTTAGATAATGGTTTATTAGAGTTTGATGTTAAGTATAATCAAGAATTAGTTTTAACAATTACTAATTCTTTAAAATCAGAAGAAATTCCAAAAACAGTTGATAAGCAAGAAGTTTCAAAAGATGTAATAAGAAGATTGCCTATAACAGGTATGTAAATAGTTTTTAACACATATTGTATTTTTTTATATTATATGTGTTTTTTTTTGTAGGTAAAGTACTATTTAATGGTGTAATAAATTAATTATATTTTATTTAAAAAAATTACTTGAATGTAAAATAACTAATTGATATAATAAAGATGATTTTTTATAAAAAACGAAGGGAGATTTTTGTATGAAAAGGAAAGGATTAATAGCACTAATTGCAATAATCATAATAATAGTAGTGGCAATATTAGGATATTTTATAACTAAAATAAGTAAAGAAAAAGATAAAGAATATGCTATAGAACAGATAAATGAATATAAATATTTTGTAGTAAAAGAAGAAAATAAATATGGAGTAATAAACACAAATGGAGATAAAATTATTGAAACAAAATATGATAATGTAAAAATACCAAACCCAAAAGAAGGTGTATTCTTTTGTTATAATGAAGAAAAAGCAATTGTTTTAAATGAAAAGTCTGAGGAGATTTTTACTGAATATGAAAAAGTTGAACCATTAAGATTGAAAAGTATTTCAAGTGATTTAATGTATGAAAAAACTGTATTAAAATACAATGATAGTAATAAATTTGGAATTATGGATTATAAGGGAAAAAAATTAACAAAAGCAAAATATGATGATATAGATACACTTCAATTTAAAGAAGGTGAACTATTAGTAAAAGAAGAAGGGAAATTTGGTATAATAAATATAAATGGTGCAACTATGGTAAAATCAGAATTTGATAAGATAGAAGCAGATAAATACTACAGTGAAAATGAAGGATATAAAGATTCTGGATATATAGTAAGTAATAAAACAGAAGATGGATATAGATATGGATATGTAAATATAGAAGGAAAACAAATTTTAGATACAAAATATAATGAATTATCTAGAATTACACAAATTAAAGATAAAAATGTATATTTATTAGTTGCAGAAAATGGAAAATATGGAATTTTTAAAAATGAGAAAAATATAGTATCTAATGAATATCAATCATTAAGCTATGATGAAACTAATAATCTTTTAGTTGCTTTAAAGGGAAAAAGATATGGTGTTATATCAATGGAGGAAAAGGAAATATTACCATATCAATATATTAGTATAGATATAACAGGAAAATATATTTATGCAAAAAAGAATGATGAAACAATATCAGTATTTGATATTGAAGGAAAAGAAACAAATATAGATCCAGATACAGCCATAATAAAAGTTCCAAATACAGATTATGAGATTTATATACAAACTATTAATAATAAAACAACATATAACATATACAAGAATCAAAATTTGATGACAAAAAATGACTATTCATATATTGAATATGTAAGTAATAATAATTTTATTGCTTGTGACTTGAATGGAAAATTGGGAGTTATAGATGAAAATGATAATATAAAGTTAAATTTTAAATATAGTTCAATACAAAAAATAGAAAAGACAAAAGTTATTCAAGTATCAAACATAGAAACAAAAGTAGTAGAAATGTATTCAGAGAATTTTGAAAAAATATGTGAAATGATAAATTCTACAGTAGAAGATAAAAATGAATATATCAGATTAAAAAATTCAGAAAGTATAATTTATATTTCAAAAGAAGGAAAGTTATTAAAAAATATAGATATATTAAAAAATAATGAAATTTTTGCAGATAAAAAGAATGGTAAATGGGGCTTTAATGATGTAGAGGGAAATGTTGTTGTTGATTTTAAATATGATTTAGTTACAGAAATAAATCAATATGGTTTTGCTGGTGTTAAATCTGGTGATAAATGGGGAGTTGTAAATAATAATGGCGATATTATTGTTGAACCAGTTTATACACTAAATTCTGATGATCCTGTTTTTATTGGTAAATATTATCAGGTTATTTATGGTAATGGAGAGATATATTATACAAAATAAACTAAAAAAATAGAATATTACACTATAATAGGTGTAATATTTTTTTTGCAAAATATTTTAGTAGCAAAAATAAGTTTAAACACATAGAAAATAGTAAATAATATATATAAAAAATAGTAGGTGATAAGTTTGAAAATAGGATTAGCATTATCAGGAGGGGGAATAAGAGGCATAGCACATGCAGGGGTATTAAAAGCATTAGAGGAAAACAATATAAAAATAGATGTAATAGGAGGAACAAGTTCTGGAAGTATAGTAGCAGGTTTATATTCAATGGGATATTCACCATATTATATTTACATACTATTTAAAAGATATGCAAAGGAGTTAATAAATCAAAACCCAACATCAATAATAAGTGGAATAGGTGGATTTATGACAAATAAAAGAACACATTTTTCAGGATTTTATACAGGAGAAGAAATAGAGGATATAATAAAAGATTTTGCATTAAAAAAAGGAATAAAAAAAGTATCTGATATAAAAATGCCACTTATAATACCAGCAGTGGACGTTCAGAATTCTAAAGAATATATATTTACAAATTTAATTCCTGAAAAAATAGAAGATAAATCAAAGTATATAACTGAAATACCAATAGGAAAAGCAATAAGAGCAAGTAGTAGTTTCCCAATAGTATTTTCACCATGTGAATATGAGAATCATAAATTTTTGGATGGAGGAATACTAGACAATATACCTTCTTTAGAAGTAAAAAATTTTGGAGCAGAAAAGATAATAAGTGTTAATTTTGAAGCTGATAACATTGATGAAAATAGTAGTGTAATGGATATAGTAATGAGAGCAGTTGATATAATGGGAAATAAAGTATCTGAAGAAAGTTTATGTAATAGTGATATAGTTTTAACAATTAAAACAGATAAAACAGGATTATTAGAATTTGAAAATATTGATGATTGTTATAAATATGGATATAGGCAAACTATAAAAAATATAGATAAAATAAAAGATATGATTAACAATTAATACTAGTATAAGAATATAATATATAAAATAAAGTAGGAAGGGATAAATTATTAAAAGATGAAAATTAGATATTTTGATAATAGTGCAACAACACAAATAAAAGAAGAAGTTTTTAAAGAAATGATACCATATTTAAGTGTAGAATACGGAAATCCTTCATCAATATATACTTTAGGAAGAAATGCAAAAAGGGCAATAGAGGAAGCTAGAAGAAGAGTAGCATCTTTAATAAATTGCAAACCAGAAGAAGTTTACTTTACAAGCTGTGGCTCAGAAAGTGATAACACAGCATTAAAAGGAATAGCATATAAAAATAAAGAAAAAGGAAATCATATAATAACATCAAAAATAGAACATCCTGCTATACTAAATAGCTGCGAAAACTTAGAAAATAAAGGATTTAAAGTAACATATGTTGATGTGAATAGTAATGGAATAATAAATTTAGAGAAATTAAAAAACAGCATAAATAATCAAACAATATTAATAAGTATAATGTTTGCAAATAATGAAATTGGGACAATACAGCCAATTGAGGAAATAGCCCAAATTGCACATAAAAACAATATCATATTTCATACAGATGCAGTGCAGGCAGTAGGAAATATACCAATTGATGTACAAAAAATGGATATAGATATGTTATCATTATCAGGGCATAAAATATATGCTCCAAAAGGGATTGGAGCATTGTATGTAAAGAAAGGAATAGAATTAGAAAAATTTATAGATGGAGGTCATCAAGAAAAAAATAAAAGAGCAGGAACTGAAAATGTAGCCGAAATAGTAGGTTTAGGTAAAGCATGTCAAATTGCTGAAAGGAGTATAAAAGAATATCAAAATAAATTAAAAACTTTAAGAGACTATTGTTTAACATGTATTAAAGAGAAAATACCAAAAATTCATGTAAATGGAACAATGGAAAGTAGATTACCAGGAAATTTAAATATATGTATAGAAGGTATAAATTCAAGTGAATTACTATTTAAACTAGATAGTGTTGGAATCTGTGCATCAGGAGGCTCTGCTTGCTCATCAGGAGAAAGTAGTCCTTCACATGTTTTAACCGCAATTGGAGTAAAACAAGATTTAGCAAAAGGTGCATTGCGATTAACTTTTGGAGACTTTAATACAAAAGAGGATGTTGATTATTTGGTATATCAATTAGAAAAAATAGTCTGATATGTGACAAAGGGATGCCTATTTTTGCAATATATTAATTTATTGAAAAATGATATTTTATTTTATGAAACTATTGAGAAAATAAAGCTTTTATGGTATAAATAAGTCAATATGAATAGTTTATTATTTATAATAGTAGGCAAGCAAAAAAAAAGGAGGTAAACAATATGATTAAAGTAGCAATTTGTGGTTATGGTAACTTAGGAAAGGGTGTAGAAAAGGCAATTTCGAATCCAGCAAATCAGGATATGGAATTAATTGCTGTTTTTACAAGAAGAGATCCAAAAACAATTAGATCAGTGTCAGGTGTACCTGTAATTTCTATAAATGATATGGGGAAATATACAGATACAATTGATGTAATGATTCTTTGTGGTGGATCAGCAAAGGACTTACCAGAACAAGGTCCTAAAATTGCAAATATGTTTAATACTGTTGATAGTTTTGACACACATGCAAAAATACCAGAATACTTTGGAAAAATGAATAATTCTTCTTTAAATGCTAAAAAAGTTTCTATTATATCAGTAGGATGGGATCCAGGAATGTTTTCGATTGCAAGGGCTTATACAGAGGCAATTCTTCCAACAGGTAATACATACACTTTCTGGGGAAAAGGAGTGAGTCAGGGACATTCTGATGCTATTAGAAGAATTAAAGGTGTCAAAGATGCAAAACAGTATACAATTCCTATCGAAAGTGCAATAGAAAGGGTTAGAGCAGGTGAGAATCCAGAATTGACTACAAGAGAAAAACATTTGAGAGATTGCTATGTAGTAGCTGAAAATGGTGCAGATCTTGATAGAATTGAAAAGGAGATTAAAGAAATGCCAAATTATTTTGCTGATTATGACACAACTGTTAATTTTATCAGTGAATCTGAATTTAAGGAAAGACATTCTTCAATGCCACATGGTGGATTTGTAATACGTAGTGGTAATACAGGAGATAATAAGCAAATTGTTGAATATTCATTAAAATTAGATTCTAATCCAGAGTTTACAGGTAGTATTATGGTTGCGTATGCAAGAGCAGCAGTTTATATGTATAAAAATAATCAATTTGGTTCTAAAACAGTTTTTGATGTTCCACCAAGTTTTTTAAGTACAGAATCAGCAGAAAGCCTTATAAAGAGACTGTTATAAATTCTACAAATTATCAAAATTACATTTGACAAATCCATAAAAAGATGTTATTATATATTTACATTAAAACAAGACACTTTAGTTCAGGATTGTGTCATTTGTTTGTTCGTATATGTATGTGTACCTGTAATGCACATACTTTTTTTATGCCAAAAATAAAAAGTAGGAAAGCCCTGTAATTCTTTCCCACTTTCGGCTATGTAATGACATTTTTAGCCTTCATTTTTTTTGTATTCTTCTAATTTTGATTGAAGTTCGTTGTTTTTATCTTTTTCAGATAAAAGCATTTCAATCATTTTTACAATAAGTTCAGGATTAGTCATCTTATTTGCCCTCCTTTCTGTCTTTAAGTAAAGACTATCTTTTGACAAGAAAGGTTGCTATTATATTACAACATAATTTTCTATAATACAAGTGAATATTTTAAAATCTCACAATTATTTTTATA
>CAPNAQ010000082.1:0-4661 GCA_948663505.1 uncultured Clostridia bacterium
AATATTTTTTTTATCAAAATCATCTACAAATTTATATACTTCGCTTTCTTCTATTTGTATTTTACAAATAATTATATTAGAATACTCAAAATCTACAATATTTATTTTATTTTTTCTACAATAATATTTAAAAGTCTCTAAATAATTATATTCTATTTTACATTCTATTTCTGTTCCTATACATTTCTCAACAATTTGACATTTTTCTATTGCTTTAAGTGTTACATCTGAATATGCTTTAACTAATCCTCCAGTTCCTAATAATATTCCTCCAAAATATCTAGTTACAATAACAACTACATTACATAAATTATTTTTTTGTAAAATATTCAACATAGGGCTACCTGCTGTACCTGCTGGCTCACCATCATCACTTGATTTTTCTTCAATTTTCTCATTTTCTGCAATTCTATAAGCAATACAATTATGTCTAGCATCAAAATATTTCTTTTTTGTATTTTTTATTATTTCTTCTGCTTGTTGTTTTGTATTTACTTTTACTAAATTACAGATAAATTTTGACTTTTTTATAACTATTTCTGTTTGGATATTTTCTTTTATTGTTATAAAATTTTTCATTTTTTACTACCATTCTTTCCTTAATTGGTTGGAAAAGAAGAATAATATTAATTTGAAAAAATGAGTTTGACCTGAGTTGTTATTCACTTTAACACATTATAATGTGTATCTAAAATATGAATATTTTGTGTCTTAAATGCCTCGGAAAACAGAATTTTCGAAAATTCATATTATTCTTCTTTATTTTTTAATAGTATATCTGAATTACCAGCTACATAACCAGTAGAATAAGCAATTTGAAGATTAAAACCACCCGTATATGCGTCAACATCAATTATTTCTCCAGCAAAATATAAACCTTCTACAATTTTAGACTCCATTGTCTTAGGATTAATTTCCTTTATATTAACTCCACCACTGGTAATTATTGCCTCTTCTATAGGTCTAAATCCACTAATAACAATTTCAAAATTCTTTAATAAATTAGCTAAATTCCTTCTCTCTTCTTTAGTTATTTCATTAACTTTTTTATTAGGCTCTATTTTACTTTTCTCAATAATAACTGGTATTAATTTTTGTGGAATAAGCTTATTTAAACTATTTTTAAATTGTTTATTTTTCAATTCTTCAAAATCTCTTAAAATTCTTTGATCTAACTTTTCTTGTGATAATGCTGGTTTAAAATCGATTCTTAATACTATCTTTTTATTTTCTAATAGTTGATTTATATTTTTATATCTAACTAAATGTGCTGATCCACTTAATATAGTTGGTCCAGATACTCCAAAATGTGTAAATATCATTTCTCCAAAGTCATCATAAATTATCTTTCTATTATCAATATTTCTTAATTCAATATTTACATTTTTTAAAGATAGACCTTGTAATTTTTTACATAAATTTATATCATAACTTTCTAATGGTACTAAAGATGATTTTAGTTCTGTAACAGTATGTCCTAAACTTTTTGAAATTTTATATCCATCTCCTGTAGAGCCTGTTAAAGGATAGCTTTTTCCTCCTGTGGCTAAAATCACTTTATCTGCTTCAAATATATTATTTTCTGTTTTAACTTTAAACCCCTTTTCTGTCTTTAAAATCTCTGTAACTTTATGATTATATCTAATATCTACATTTAGCTTTTTTAGTTTCTTGTAAAAACACTCTAAAACATCAGAAGATTTATCTGTCACAGGAAATATTCTATTTCCTCTTTCAATTTTTACACCTAAACCTTGCTCTTTTAAAAATTCTACTATATTATTATTTGTATAACTTTTAAAACAACTATATAAAAATTGCCCATTTCCTGGTGTATTCGGAATAAATTCTTCAATTGGTAAAGATGATGTAATATTACATCTGCCTTTTCCTGTTATTAATAATTTTCTTCCTAATCTCTCCATCTTTTCTAGTAATATAACTTTATTTCCTTTTTCAGCAGAAGCTATCGCTGACATCATCCCAGCTGGACCTCCACCTATTACTGCTACTTTCATTAATATCCCTTCAATCTTTATAATATAGACTCCTTAGAAAATAGAATTTTTGAAAATCCTTATTATTATGACTTAATAAATATCCTTCAAAAGAAGATTATTTTCTACTTCATTTCCTGTATTGCTTTTAGTATACCAAATTTTCCATATTCATAAGTAAGACCACCTTGCATATAAGCAATATAAGGCTCTCTTATTGGGCCATCACAACTTAATTCAATTGTTGAACCTTCAGTAAAAGTACCTGCAGCCATTATAACTTTATCTTCATAACCTCCCATTTCACTTGGATATGGGATTACATTTGAATCAATTGGAGACCCCTTTTGAATTCCTTGACAAAATTTAACTAGTTTTTCCTCTGAACCTAATTTAATTGTTTGAACAATATCCGCTCTTTTTACATCAAATTTTGGCTCTACATTATAACCTAATCTTTCTAAAACTCTACTTGCAAAAACAGCTGTTTTAACACTACTTGCAACAACTTGTGGTGCAAAAAATAGTCCTTTTATAAACTTAATATTTTGTTCTAATGAAGGACCAATTTCTTTTCCTATACCTGGTGCAGTTAATCTTTCTGCACATAATTCTATTAAATCTTTTCTTCCAACTATATATGCTCCTGATGTGGCAATTCCTGCTCCTAAGTTTTTCATCAATGACCCTACAGCTATATCTGCACCAATTTCTATTGGTTCTTTCTCTTGCACAAATTCTCCATAACAGTTATCCACCATTATTATAACTTCTTTATTTACTTCTCTTATATATTTTATTACATTTTCAATTTTTTCAATTGTTAAGCTTTCTCTTGTTGAATATCCTCTTGATCTTTGTATTTCAACTAATTTTACATCATTTCTTGAAAGCCTCTCTTGTATTGTTTTTACATCAAAATCGTTTTCTATAAGTTCTATTTGTTCATATTTTATTCCAAATGATTTTAATGAACTTTTACTAACTTGTTTGCCACATCCAATCACTGTTTGCAATGTATCATATGGCTCTCCTGTTATACTTATCATTGTATCATTTGGACGCAATAATGCTCCTAATGTTATTGATAATGCATGTGTCCCTGAAATTAGTTGTGCTCTTACTAATGCATCTTCGGCCTTAAATACTTTTGCATATATTTCTTCTATTTTATTTCTTCCTGCTTCATCTATTCCATATCCAGTTGATGAATTTAAGTGCATTTCCTGTAAGTTACTTTCTTGTAATGCTTGTAATACTTTTATACTATTTTCTTCTGCTATTTGTTCTATTTCTCTAAATTTTGGTTCTATTTCTTCTTCTACTTGTTTTGATAGTTCTTCTATTTCTTTATCAATTCCTAATTTTTCTAACATTTTTTCATCTCCATTCTTTTTTATACATTGTACACCTTTTTTATATAAATTGCAATCATTTTTTGGCTTTTTGTTGCACTTTTAGTTATATTCCTATATACTATTAGCATTTATTATTAACATACTATTTGTATGTATTCAAAATATTTTTTTCAATCCATTTTTTGATCTTTATTCCTATTAAAATATTTTAATTTAACATTTTATTTATCCAAATCTTTCCATTTCTATTAATTCGTATTGTAATTTCTCCCTCCTCATCTGTTCTAAATATTTTACTTCCACTTTTCTCTAATCTTTCCAAGACATCAGAATTCGGATGTCCAAAAGTATTTTTCTCTCCTACTCCAATTAATGCTATTTTAGGTTTTACTGCCTCTAAAAATTCCTCTATTGATGACGATTTTGAACCATGATGAGCTACTTTTAATATAGTAGATTTTAACATATTTGTATCTTTGTATTCTTCCAAAATAACTTTTTCCGCAATTTCCTCAATATCTCCTGTAAATAGCATAGAAAAATTTTGATATACCATTTTGCAAACCAAAGAATTATTATTAATACTATTTTCACTCATTATCTTATCACTGATTGGCCACAATACATCAAAATACAAATCTTTTTCTACATTAATTCTTTGTCCTGCTTCTACTACCTGTACATTTATCTTTCGTTCTTTTACTATTTTTATAAATTCTTGATAATTTATGGAATCTTCAAATTGTTTTCCTATAATAACATTTTCTACTTTTATTTCTTGTAACAAATATAGGATAGAACCGCACATGATCATTATCAAAATGACTTACAATAACAATATCTATTTTTGTAAAACCTCTGTCTAAAATATATGGAACTAAAGTATTTTTGCCAACATCAAAATTCATATCACCCCCACCATCAATTAAAATAGTCTTTCTTGTTGAAGTAACAATTAAACAAGCATCTCCTTGTCCAACATCAATAAAATAAATATTCAAATTCCTTGGTAAAAAAACAATAAATATAATAATAACTACAGAAATAAGTAAAACTCGTTTAAAAACTTTAGTATTTTGTTTAATTTTATATTTAATTAGAGCAATAACATTTCTTATTCTAACCTGTGTTTTATTTAAATTCTTTAAAGAATATAATTTATATATTTGAATTGAAATAAAAATAATAAACCAATATATCAGTATTTTTAAAATTGATGGTGTTGGAAGATAAATTTTCGAATACTTCAATTCTGATATTTTAGAAATATGTAATAAAATTTGAATAAAAAAATCTAAAAATGGTG
>CAPNAQ010000082.1:4710-7743 GCA_948663505.1 uncultured Clostridia bacterium
GATACTATCATTAATAAAAAGCCTAACATAACTATTGGTCCTATTATAAAATTTATTAATAAATTTGAAATCAAAAAGTATGGATTAAATGTGTTTAATCTATATACTATAATAGGAAAAATAACAATTTGAACTGAAATTGATACAGATATAACATTTTTCATATAATCTAAAACTTTTTGTATTTTAGGTCTAATTCTATACTTATATAATTTATTATTAATTTTTATATTTTCTAATATTTTTAGAACATCTTTATTAAAAGCAATTATACCAATAACTCCACCATATGAAAGTTGTAATCCTATATTATTTATTAAAAATGGGTTATAAATCAAAATTAGTAATAATGATAATGATAAACTTGTCCATATATCATTTTTAGTATGAATTATTTTAGATAACAGCAAAATTATTCCCATTATCCCAGCTCTTGTAATTGAAGGAGAAAAATTTGTTATAAACATATAAAAAATCAAAACACAAATACTTGCAAAATATGTTTTTCTTTTTCCTATAATATTTTTCAATATTAGATTTATGCTCATAACAACATATGTAACATGCATTCCAGAAACTGCTAAAATATGTGATAAACTTGCATTTCTAAAGTCTTCTTGCATTTGTTTATCTAAATCACTTTTATCTCCCAATATCAAACCTATTAAAACCGATGAATCTTTTCTCATGACTTTTTTTACATTTTGTTTTATATTATTAGAAATTTTATTTGATAATTGGAATAGGATATTAGCTTTTCCCTTTTCTATTATTTTAACACTCTTACACTTTATGGTTCCATAAATTTTTAATTGTTTTAAATATTCCGAATAATCAAATCCCTTATAATTTCTTTGAATCTCTGGTCTGGTATATTGACCTAAAATATTAATTTTGTCTCCATATTCTAAATCTAAATTCTTATTTACACTAATATAAAGTTTTAAATTAATTCCTTTATATCTAGTTTGTATCTTATATTTGTTATAATAATGCTTTTCTTCTTTATTGCTTATTATAATTCCTGTTAATTCTAAATTTTCTAATTCTGATAGAGTATTATATATCTTTTCATAATTTTTATTTTGATATATAACAATTGAATTTGATATTGATGAAAATATAATGATTACTAAAATGGTTTTTGAATTTAAAAAAATTTTTAAATATCTAAAATATCTTTTTATAAATGAAAATGATAAAATTTTAAAACTTAATTTTTTTAATTTTGTTTTTGTTCTATTGTTTCTTTGTAATTTAAGCTCTTTCTTTTTGTTTTTTCTACATATTAATAATATTGCAATTACTAGAATATTTAATGGGACTATACTAAATCTAAAGTATAGCCCCACTATTATACCTATTATATATCCTATAACTGCAATTAATATTGGTCTTTTCATTGTACCTCCATTACTACAGTAAAATTTTTATTTTTTAAAAAATTCTTCTTGCACCAACATAATTATTTTTATAATATGAACTAGAAAGTAAAGATGTCTTTACACCAGTTTTTGAATTCTCTGCATGTATAAAAGTATTTCCCCCAATATAAATACCAACATGATTAATTCCTGACTTTCCAAACATTACTAGGTCTCCTGCTTGTAAGTTTGTTACAGATATTCCATTACTATATTGTGCAGCAGCTGTTCTATTTAGATTCACTCCAAAATGTTTATATACATATTGTGTAAATCCTGAACAGTCAAATCCCTTTGGACTTGTTCCTCCATATACATATTTGCAACCTAAATATTGTTTTGCATATGATACTACATCATTTCCTTTACCTGAAGTTCCTGCTACTGAAGTACTTGGTGTAGAATTTTGTGTAGATGTAGCTCCTGCTTTTGTATCTGTATTTGAAGTGTTTGTTTTTGTAGTTGAATTTGTATCTGTTGTTGTTCTTTGATTAATAGAACTTCTTGATGTAGATTGTTTTGTTGATGATAATAATGTTTCTAATATATATCCTTTTTTATCACCAACTTGAACATAACACCATCCTGATTCTGTTGAAATTACTGTAACTTCTTGATTTACTGATAATTGTGTTACTATTCCTGCTGTTTTACTTGCAGTTTTTCTTAAGTTTACAGTTTGTGAATTTATATACATCTTTTTAGTTTTAGGTGTTTCAGGCTTTTCTTCCACTGGTTGTGTTGATACTGGCGTCGTTTCCTCAGTTGTTTCAAGTTGTTTTGTTTGTAAGTTTTCTAAAACTATCCAACCTTTTTTTCCATCTTTCTTTTCTATATATGCCCATTTATTTATTATTTCTTTTACTTCAACTTCTTCATCTTTTTTTACTTCTTCCATTTCTATTGCTGTTATTAATGGAATTATTTTTAATTTAGAATCATTTACAATAATATATTTTTCACCTTTTTTTATTTCTTGAGAATTTTCTACATTAGAAGCTGTTTCTTGAGTTGGTTCTTTCTCATTATTATTTGATTCTTCTTGATTATTTTCTTGTGTTTCATTTGGAGTTGATTCTTGTTCTGTTTTATTTTCTTCATTTGATGTTTCTGTTGTATTTTTTACTATGTTTTGTTCTACTTCTTCTTTTACTTTTAATAAGTCTTGTCTTATATATCCTGTTATTCTTTTGTATTTTACTTTATACCATTCTCCTGTTTTTTCTATTACTTCTACATCCTCTCCTTCTGATGCTAATTCTAATACCTTTGAGTCTAGAGATGGTTTTTCCCTAAGCTTGGCTGTTTCTACTGTTATTTTTGCTGTGTTTGCTGCAAAACTTATATTTATAAAAAGCATTACTGATAAACTTATTAATGCCATTAATAGGATGCTCTTTATATTCATTTTTGATTTCATTGCTTTTACTCCTTATTCTTATCATATGAAAATTTATTGTAAAATGTACATAATTTCAATTATTCATCTAACTTTTTCGATTATAACATAAATTAAAATTAATGTCAAATTCAAATTTCCCTAGATTCATTTATGTTATGATTAATTTATGATAATGTCTTAAGTAGTAACCCATAAAAATGTCCCAAA
>CAPNAQ010000083.1 GCA_948663505.1 uncultured Clostridia bacterium
TATATAAAATATGAGGATATACAAGTATAACAAAGAAAGTATAAATAAATTATAAAGAAAGTAGAAATAATCTGCTTTCTTTTTTATTGCTCAAATTAAAAAATAATTAGTAATATTTTTTTAAACACATTAATATTTTTAATTGGGAGTGTATGAAATGGAAAAAGTAAAAGAAATCTATACCATAGAAGGTAAAGATTATACAGTCATTACTCGGAGTAAAAGTAAAAGCTAATAGTGAAGAAATATACAATATTTTAGTTAGATATGCACTAGAAAAGATTGATGAATATTTAGAGCAAAAATAACAACTATATATGTGGGTTCGCCTTTTATATAAATTTTTTGTATAATCAATATAACTGTTTAACATTAGTTGTTATTCTATGATAGGAAAATAAGGAGGACTACTAATATGCAAAATACTAAATACCATGTTGCAGGATATTTAAGGATATCAAGAGAAGATGGTGATAAAGAAGAAAGTGATAGCATAGGAAGTCAAAGAAGTATTATTATTCATAAACTAGAGGAATTGGGAGAAGAATACAAGTTAGTGGATTTCTATATTGACGATGGTTATACAGGCTTAAATACAAATAGACCATCATTTCAAAGAATGATGGAAGATGTTGAAAAAGGTTATATTAATTCAATTATTACAAAAGATTTATCAAGATTATCAAGGAATAGCTTTGAGGCAAATTACTATATAGAAAAGTACTTTTTAGAAAATAACATTAGATACATATCAATACTAGATAATGTAGATACTTATGCTAAAAATTCTAATAATGATATGATACAATTTAAAACTCTAATAAATGATTGGTATAGTAAAGATATATCAAAAAAAGTTAGAAGTGGAGTATGGGCAAGAAAAGAAAAAGGACTATTTTTAGGCTCTCTTGCTCCCTATGGTTATATAAAAGATCCGAAAGATAAAAATCATCTTATTGTTGAACCTGAAAGAGCAAGTATCATAAAAAAAATTTTTACAATGTATGATAATGGAATAATTTTAAGTCAAATTGCTCAAAAATTAAAAGAAGAAAAAGTTTTTTGCCCTGGATATTATGATTATGTAGGTTCACGAAGTGGAGATGCTTATAAATGGAGACCAGAAGCTATAAAAAGAATTTTGCAAAATAAGTTTTATATAGGACATACTGAATATGGTAAAAAACTAAATTTAAGTTATAAATCTAAAAAAGTAAAATTGATACCTAGACAAGAATGGAAAATAGCTGAAAATACACATGAACCAATTATTGATAAAGAACTTTTTGATAGAGTACAAAACAAGCTAAATTTGAATAAAAAAACAAAACATAAAAAGTTTAATTGGATGTTAAATGGACTGGTGTTTTGCAAGGAATGTGGCAGTAAAATGGTATTAAAAGTTAAAAGAAATAAAAATGGAGAAATAACCAGTAAGATTATAGTATGTGTAAATTCAATGAAAAGTAAAAAAGATATAGAATGTGAAAGAAAAAGCAAATCTATCAAAGAAGAAGTATTAAAAGATGTGGTAGTCCAAAGTATTAATAAAAAAATAAAAAGTATTATCAATAATGATAAACTTGAAGAAATAACAATGTTAGAATATAAAAATATGACAATAAGAGTATTGGATAAACAAATTGAAACGATTGAACAAAAAATAACTAAAATAGAAAGAACCATAAATTCTTTATATGAAGATTATGCAAATAGTTTAATTGAGGAAGAAGATTACAGAAGATTTTATAAAAGCAATGTTGAAAAAAGAAATATTTTAAAATCAGAAAAAAAAAGTTTATGCAAACAAAGAGAAGAAAAGCCAACTATTACAAAAAATGAATTATTATCAATCATTTCAAAATTATCAAACATTGAAGAATGGACATCAGAAAGATTATCTGAACTTATATATAACATAGAAATAGACAAGGAAAATAACATATATATAAATTACAGATATGATGTAATAGGTAAATTATAATGAAAGATTATAAAGCTGGAATCTATTTAAGATTATCAAAAGAAGATAATAACCCTAATAATAGTATAGATGCACAAAGAGAGATAACATTAAATTATGCAAGAAAAAATAATTTTGATGTTATAAAAGAATACATAGACAATGGGTGGTCAGGAATACTAGAGTCAAGACCACTATTTAATGAAATGATTATTGATATTTTACATAAAAAAATAAATATGCTAATAGTAAAAGACCTATCAAGATTAACTAGAGATAAAAATAAAACAGGATATTATACAGAGATATTTTTTCCTGATAATGACATAAGGTTCATTTCAGTAAATGATTATATAGATAGTGGAGAAAGATATGAAATTGATGATACTATCATGTTAAGAGGCATTGTCAATCAATCCTATTTAGCAGATGTTTCTAAAAAGATAAAATCTGTAATTGATAATATGAAGAAACAAGGAATGTATGTTCAATGTAAAGCTCCTTATGGCTATAAAAAAAGTAAGACAGAAAAACATAAACTAGTGATAGATGAAGGGGTCGCTAATAACGTAAGATTAATATTTAAAATGTATTCAGAAGGGATGTCGCAAGGGAAAATTGCAAAAGAACTAACTATGAGAGAAATTGATACACCTAAAAAATATAAAGGTCAAAAAGTACCTATAAATGAATGGAGAAATGATAGTATTGGTAGAATTTTAAAAGATCCAACTTATACAGGAGCATTAATCATAAATAAGTATAAAACAGATTATTTAACAAAAAAAACAATAAAAACAAAAAGTGAAAATTGGAAAGTAATTGAGAATACTCATGAACCAATTATTGATAAGGAACTTTTTGAAAAAGTACAGGAAATTTTGAAAGAAAATTTTCATAAACCAAAAAGAAAATATGAATATTTACTAAAAGATCTTGTATATTGTGGGTATTGTGGAGCTAGAATGCAATATAAAAGTCGTAGAAGGACCAAAAATCATAATAAGATAATAACAGATAACGAAGAAACTTGGTATTATAAATGCAGAATGTTATATAAATTTCCTAGCATTTGTGATAAAGGTTATACAATAAAAGAAAAAGTTTTGAATAATATTGTGATCCATTCATTAAATAAAAAATTAAAAGAAATACCATTAGAAAAGGAATCTTATAAAATTAAGGAAGCGTATAAAAAAGAAAATATAAAATACAATTCATTATTAAAAGCTAAAAGTTCAAAGCGAAAAATAGAAAATGATATTAAGGTATTATATGATAAGAAATTAAATGAAGATATTTCATTAGAACAATTTAAAGTCCAATATAAAATGTTAAAGGATAAGGAAAAGGATATATTAAATAAAATAAAACAACTTGAAGAGGAAAACAAAAATATAATATCAAATGAAAATATATTTAAAATAATAGAAGAATTTAAAACTGCAGAAAATTTTAATAATGAAGTGATGAAAAAATTAATAAACAAAATTGAAGTTTTTGAAGATAGAAAAGTAAATATTATCTTCAATTTTTAAAAATAGTTTTGAGGGTTAATAAAAAATGACTACCAGATGAAGGTGCTCAAAGTAGAAATGGAACGACAGAAGCAGAAACTAATTTAAAAATTACTTTAAAAGTTCAAAGTTTATTAGAACAAAGTGGATGTACAGTTATTTTAACACGTTCTGATGAAAAAGCAATTTATGATTTAGATAAACAAACTTTAAAAGAAAAGAAGATATCAGATATTAGAAATAGAGTAAAAATAGGGAATAGCTCTAGTGCTGATATTTTTGTGAGTATACATCTAAATAAAATACCTCAACAGCAATATTGGGGATGGCAATGTTTTTATAATGGAACAAATGAGAATAGTATGAATTTAGCAAAGATTCTTCAATCAAGTTTAAATGAAGCTATTCAAAAGGAAAATAAGAGAATTGCTATGAAATTAGATACAGTATATATAATGAAACATGTTGAGATTCCTATTTCTATTGTTGAATGTGGTTTTTTATCAAATGTTGAGGAAGAAAAATTATTGTTAGATGATGAATATCAAAATAAATTGGCGTGGGGAATTTATAATGGAATTATGGAATATTTTAATAATCAAGCAAATAGTAAGTAATATAAGTTTAATATTTTTAAAATAATTACCAAGGGATCTTAAAAATGCAAACAAATTAGGCCATTTGGTCGATCTAAAGGAGCATAAATTTAAATATGCTTCTTTTATTTTATTATAGTAA
This sequence comes from uncultured Clostridia bacterium, assembly GCA_948663505.1. Classification (GTDB taxonomy): domain Bacteria; phylum Bacillota; class Clostridia; order TANB77; family CAG-508; genus CAG-269. The sequence continues at coordinate 4,219 of CAPNAQ010000083.1, forward strand.
AGTTATATAAATATTTATATGCAATTTTACATATATAAAATTTTCACGCCACAAATGCGAAGTATGAGAGAATTCTAAAAGATGAAGTTTTTTTAATTAAGCCATTTTGTTTCTAGATTTTACATAAAAATACAAAAAAAGTAAAAAGTATACATAAGACCTTGCAAAATATAAAATTATTTGTTATAATATAAAAGATAGTATATATTAAAAAGGAGAGTAGAATATTATGGAATATAATAAAAATGTAAATATTTCTATTTTAGATGATGGTACAATAGAAATAAAACTTATTAAGCAAACAATTAAAGTAACTTATAGTGAATTAGAAGATATGGCAAAAGAGAATGGTTATTTTAAAGATATTGCTATTGATATGGTAGCTGGAGAAGAAAAGGAATATATATATGAAGCAAAATATTTATTGAGCGAAGTTAAATTACTGCTAAATTATTATCCAGATCTTGCTTCATTAAGGGTAACAAGTAGTAAGATATTTGCAATTAATGGAGATGGTGACATAGAGGCAAGAATAAAATTAAGAGATAATAATGTTGGAGAATATTATGATCCAAATTCTATTCGTAAACTTAGTGATCCTAAAGAAGAAGTTTATAGAATAATAGAAGATGAAGAAATTTATTTTGCACAATTTGGAAATATAAAACAGATAGCTAAAAAGCTATCTAGAAATATGCCACTTGCACCATATTATGCATTATGTGAAAAAGACAAGTTAAATGAAACACAGGATAGATTAGAATATATATCATTGTTTTTAAATGAACCAAGACAAAGAAACAAAGGTGAAACAAGAAAAGCATATAAGGAAAATATTTTAGCTGAAAAAATGATGGTATTAGAAAGCTTAGGAATAAAAGATATTGAGTATAATTTTGGTAGAAAAAATAAATATACAAGAACAGTATTAAAAGATGCTTTGAAAGCAAGAAAAAATTTATATGCAGAAATAATAGGTATGCCATTAATAAGAGAAAGTATTAAGAGAGCTGATAATGCAAAAAATATAAAATTCTTATATGCTCAAGTAGAAGCAATAGAACAAGATTTTAATAATTTTGAAGAACAAGCAAATGTAAATGAGAAACCGAGATTAGAAAAAGAAAATAATAATATAAAAAATGATGTTTCAGTTAATGATGGTGAGGGACTTACAAACGAAGAATACAAGTTGCTGTTTGAAGAAGATAACAACAAGAAGAAAAAAATCTCATTAAGTAAGACAATTGAAGCAACTAAAAAATTAGGTAACAAGGTTGTAGAAGTTTTAAATAAGGGAGTTAAAAAAGCAGAAAATATTTATTGGGATATGAGAGTGGATATGGTAACAAGCAGCACAAGAAGAAAAGGAAAAAGAAAAGAGAAGAAAGAAATAAAAGAAAAAAGAAGGGATAGATTAAATACAAAAATAAAAAAACATACTGGAATAAATTTCAAAGCAATAGGTGAACAATGTACACATATGAAAGAATTAATAAAAGAAAGTAAAGCTGGTAATTTAAAAGATAAAATTTCTGAGAAATATAAAAATAATAAAAAGAAAATTTTGGGGGTTGCAATAGGTGTAGCTGCATTTGCAATTGCTTTTACAGGAATCTCTAATCATGTTGTGCAAAGTCAATCAGTAGGAAACACACAACAAACACAGCAAACACAACTTAAAGCAAATACATTTGATAATATAGAAAGTAATATATTAGGTAATATAAATATGGATAAGCTTTCTATAAATGAGCAAGGGGGACAAGAAACACTTAAACAAGAGAATGTTGAAGAAGATAAAGATATTGACTTTGAAGATGCAATGATAGATATTTTTGATTTTGGTATTGGTTCAGAATTTAATATGGATGAAGGAGAAATAAATACTCAAGCAAATGGAAATGGAACAATAGGAAATTATAAGCATGCAAAAGAAGATCATTCAAAAGACATAGAATGCAAAATTGCAGGAATTGCAGTTATAGCAGAAGATGGTAGTTTAAAAGGAATATTTGAAGAAGAAGAAACATTAAAGGATATAGAAAACTTATATCCAGATGAACAAATATCAATTCTTTCAGCAAAAAAAGATGGAAGTATTATAGGTTGGGATGCTAAAAATTATGATAAAATAATTGATAGAATGATAAATGGAAAAGTACATAATTTAAAGAAATATCTTAATGCACAGGAAATACAAGCTTTAATAGAAGCAAAGGAAACAGGTAAAATTAATTTAGATGTTGTAAAAAAATTACAACAAATTATTGACGAACAACAACAAGGAATTGATATCGATGATGATTTCGAAATATAATTTATGTATAGAAAATTCAAAGAATTTCCTATAATATGAATATATAAAACCACTTAAACATATAAATATGTTAGGTGGTTTTATGTTTTTTGTATTTAGTAAAGAAAAAATTTATACATATTTAGTATCAATAGTAACAGTGGTGTTATTATTTTATATAGCAGGCAATATAAGCTTTGCAAAAAAGGAATCTGTAGAAGCATCGACTAATGCAGAGAAGTTGTTGCCAATATATAATGTAAAAACAGAAGAAAAGAATGTAGCATTAACAATGAATTGTGCATGGAATGCAGATGATATGGATAAAATATTGGAAGTATTAAAAAATAATGAAGTAAAAATAACATTCTTTATGGTAGGAGACTGGATAGAAAAATTCCCTGAATACGTGAAAAAAATAAATGAAGCAGGACACGAAATTGGAAGTCATAGCAACACACATCCACATGTAAACAATTTAAACTATGAAAAAAATGTAAAAGAAATAGAAGACAGCAATGATAAAATAGAAAAAATAACTGGCAAAAGAACAAATTTATATAGAGCTCCATATGGAGAATATAATAATACAGTTATAAAAGCAGCACGAGATAAAGGATATTTTCCAATACAATGGAATTTAGATACATTAGATTATACAGGACTTACAGGAGAAGAGATGTGGAATAGATTAAATAATAAAATATCGATGGGAGATATAATATTAATGCACAATGGAACTAAACATACAGCAGATTCATTAGATATGATAATAAAAAATATAAAGAAAAAAGGCTTTAAAGTTATACCTGTATCAGATTTAATATATAAAGAAAATTACAAAATAAATTCTGCAGGAACACAAATTACAAATACATAGAAATAAAGTTAAAAAGCTGCAAAAAGATAATATATTACAATATTTCTACTGATTTGAGTAAAAATTTAATGAAGATGTGATTATATATATTTAAAGGTTGAATTATCTATAGGAGATCATTTAACTCTAAAATATTGTATTATTAAGAAAAGATGAAACAAAAAATAATGTATAAAATTGGAAAAAGTGTATATAATTTAAAAGAATAAAATAAAGTATATAAAAGAATAACTTATAATTATATGGAAAAATCT
>CAPNAQ010000084.1 GCA_948663505.1 uncultured Clostridia bacterium
TTTGTATACGATTTTATCATTTTTGTAAAAAACATTAAATTTACTTGTCAAAAAAGAAGCTACACACTGTGTAACTTCTATAAATATTTATATTATACAAAAGTTATTATACTTTCTTTGAGAAAAAAGCATACATTAATACATTCTTTCTGTTTTCAACATTGTAAAGTCTTCATATTAGTTAGTGTAGCAATTTTACATAAATAAAATAATTAAAAAAATCCACTTCATGTGGATTCTTTTAATTAATATTTTCAAATATTTTATTGAACATTATCTTTTATATAATCTACTACATCTCCAACTGAAACAACTTTTTCAGCATCACTATCAGGAATTTCTATATCAAATTCTTCCTCAATAGCCATTACTAATTCAACTATATCCAATGAATCTGCACCTAAATCATCTATAAAAGATGCTTCCATTGTTACAGCTGTATCAGCAACTCCTAATTGTTCAACAATTATACCTTTTACTTTTTCTAAAATTTCTTCTGAACTCATATTCCGAGTTCACCTCCTCTCAAGTTTATCAATTGATAACAAATCTGAAAAATTTTCAATTTTTCAGCAAATTTGTGTGTAATGTGTTTTATATAATAGAAAGCTCTCATGACTTTTCTGTTATATAAAAAATTTCATATTTTATATTACTTTTATATTATATGTTATTATATTTGTCAAGTATATTTTTCATTTTTTTTATTTTATACTACTCATTCGGTAAATGCCTCTATCATTTTATCTACAGCTTTATTTTCTACAAATTTTTCTGCTTGTATTATTGTATATTCAAACAATATTTCATCACTACTTCCATGAGCCTTTACAATTGGTTTTTTTACCCCCAAAAATAAAGCTCCACCATATGCTTTATAATCCATTGTTTTAGCAAATCTATTGATTGCTGGTAATGCAGGTATAGATGCTATTTTAGATAATATATTTTTCATCATACTTTCTTTTAATGATCTTTTTACTAATTTTCCTAATCCTTCTGTTGTTTTTAAAAATACATTTCCTGTAAATCCATCTGAAACTATTGCATCTATTTTTCCTGAAAATGCATCTCTTCCTTCAACATTTCCCACAAAATTTATTCCTAATTCTTCTGATTTTTCTTTTAATAATTTATAACTTTCTTTTACTAATTCATTACCTTTTGTTTCTTCTGTCCCTATATTTAATAGTCCTATAGCAGGCCTTTCAATTCCAAATGTATTTTTTAAATATATTGTTGACATTTGTGCAAATTGCAATAAGTTTATTGATTTACAATTAGTATTTGAGCCACAATCCATTAATAATAATTGACTTTTATATGATGGTAAAATCCCTGCTAATGCTGGTCTGTCTATTCCTTTTATTCTTCCAACTAGCAATGTTGCTCCTGCAAGTAATGCTCCTGAATTTCCAGCAGATATAAATACATCTCCTTCACCTTGTTTTAACATATTAAATCCTACTACCATTGATGAATCTTTTTTATGTTTTATCGCTATAGTCGGTTGGTCTTCCATTTGTATTATTTCAGTGCAATTATGTATTTTTAATCTATCCGATATTTCCTCTATTTCTTTACCATAAAACTCTTTTATTTTTTTTCTTATTATATCTTCTTTTCCTACCAATACTACTTCTGCTTTTACTTTATTTATTGCGTTTACTGCTCCTTTTATATTTGCATCAGGGCTATTGTCTCCTCCCATTGCGTCTAATATTATTTTCATGCTTTTCCTCCAATTTGATTTTATATATTGTATTAACAATATTGTTATTTTATTATTGTTTTTATAAAAATGCAATAGATTTGTGAAAATAATATGAAAAATAGTTATAGGTTGTTAATAGTCAGCCTTGATTAAGATAATTTATTAAAATTATTCAGTAACAAAAATAGAGAAAAGCTTTAAACTCTTCCCTATCTTTTATTAATTATTATTGAATTATATCAGCAACAACACCTGAACCAACTGTTCTACCACCTTCACGAATAGCGAATCTTAATCCTTTTTCAATAGCTATTGGTGTAATCAATTCGATAGTCATTGAAACATTATCTCCTGGCATAACCATTTCTGTTCCAGCAGCTAATTCGATAACACCTGTAACATCTGTTGTTCTGAAGTAGAATTGTGGTCTGTATCCATTAAAGAATGGTGTATGTCTTCCACCTTCTTCTTTAGTTAATACATAAACTTCAGAAGTGAATTTTGTATGTGGATTAATTGTTCCTGGTTTACATAGAACTTGACCTCTTTCGATATCTTTTCTATCAATACCTCTTAATAGAACACCTATATTATCTCCAGCTTCAGCTTGATCTAATAATTTTCTGAACATTTCAACACCTGTAACAACTGTTTTTCTTCTTTCAGCTGTTAAACCGATGATTTCAACTTCGTCTTGTAATTTAACTTCTCCTCTTTCTACTCTACCTGTTGCAACAGTTCCACGTCCTGTAATTGTGAATACGTCTTCAACTGGCATTAAGAATGGTTGATCTACTGGTCTTTCTGGTGTTGGGATATAGCTATCAACCGCAGCCATTAATTCTTTCATTGGTTTATAAACTTCATCATCTGGATTTGTTGATGAACTTTCTAGAACTTGTAATGAAGATCCTTTTATAATTGGAATATCATCTCCTGGGAAACCATATTCTGATAATAGATCTCTAACTTCCATTTCAACTAATTCTAATAATTCTGGGTCATCAACCATATCACATTTATTTAAGTATACAACAATGTATTTAACTCCAACTTGTCTTGCAAGTAATATATGCTCTCTTGTTTGAGGCATTGGTCCATCTGCTGCAGATACTACTAATACTGCACCATCCATTTGAGCTGCACCTGTAATCATATTTTTTACATAGTCAGCGTGACCTGGACAGTCAACGTGTGCATAGTGTCTGTTATCTGTTTCATATTCTACGTGAGCTGTGTTGATTGTGATTCCTCTTGCTTTTTCCTCTGGAGCTCCATCGATTTGATCATAAGCTTCAAATTTAGCTTTTCCTAATAATGATAAATATTTTGTAATAGCTGCTGTTGTTGTTGTTTTACCATGGTCAACATGTCCGATTGTACCAATGTTAACGTGTGGTTTTGTTCTTTCAAATTTTGCTTTTGCCATTTTTAAATCCTCCTTAATTTTATAGTGGTCAGAAGTTAGATATCATAGGTCAGACATTCATATCTGATTCCTTTAACCCTATCCTTCTGCCTTCATTTATTTTTTAAATTTAATAACTTTTTAATTTACTTGCATTCTATAACATTTTTAACAAAAAAGCAAGCCTTTTTTTATTTTATTATTTTTATCGTTATTATATTAATTTGTTTTAAAAGTGATGAGATATGGATTTTTAGCATTTAATGCAAGGCGAAGGTGTACGTTGGTATATCGAGGTTTGCATTAAAAATAAAAATTCGTAAATTATTGCTTTTAAAGCAAATTTATTCTGCTTTTTTTCTTGAAGAAACAATAGCCTCAAGAACTGATTTTGGAACTTCTTCATAATGAGAAGGTTCCATAGAGTATGAACCTCTACCTTGAGTTTTAGAACGTAAGTCTGTAGCATAACCAAACATTTCTGATAATGGTATAAATGAGTGAATTTCTTGCATTCCATCATTTGCATCCATACCTTCCATTCTACCTCTTCTAGAGTTTACATCACCAATAACATCTCCCATGTATTCTTCTGGAACTGTTATTTCAACTTTCATAATTGGCTCTAATATAACAGACTTAGCTTGTTTACATCCTTCTTTGAATGCCATAGAAGCAGCAATTTTAAATGCCATTTCTGAAGAGTCAACTTCGTGATATGAACCATCAACTAAAGAAACTTTGAAATCTATAACTGGGTAACCAGCTAAGATACCACTTTCAGCAGCTTCTCTCATACCTTGTTCAATTGGTTTAATATATTCTTTTGGAACAGATCCTCCAACAATTTTACTTTCAAATTCTATTCCTTTACCTGGCTCTAATGGTTCCATTTCAAACCAAACATCACCATATTGACCTTTACCACCAGATTGACGAATAAATTTACCTTGAACTTTTACTTTATTTCTAATAGTTTCTTTGTAAGCAACTTGTGGTTTACCTACATTACATTCAACTTTAAATTCTCTTTTTAATCTATCAACAATTATATCCAAGTGTAATTCACCCATACCAGCAATAATTGTTTGTCCTGTTTCTTGATTTGTATAAGCTTTAAATGTTGGATCTTCTTCAGCTAATTTTGCTAAAGCTATTCCCATTTTTTCTTGAGCTGCTTTATCCTTTGGCTCAATAGCTATATCAATAACTGGTTCAGGGAATTCCATTGATTCTAGGATTATTGGATGTTCAGGATCACATAAAGTATTTCCTGTTGTAACATCTTTTAAACCTACTGCTGCAGCAATATCTCCAGCATATACTTTTTCAATATCTTCTCTATGATTTGAGTGCATTTGTAGAATTCTTCCGACTCTTTCTTTTTTATCTTTACTTGAGTTTAATACTGTTGAACCTGATTCAAGTGTTCCAGAATAAACTCTAAAGAAACATAATTTTCCAACAAATGGGTCTGTTGCAATTTTAAATGCTAAAGCTGCAAATGGTTCTGAATCAGATGTTTTTGCTTCTGTTTCTTCTCCATCCATTGTTTCACCTTTAATATGAGCTATATCTAATGGTGATGGCATATAATCAACTATTGCATCTAATAACTCCTGAACACCTTTGTTTTTATATGAAGAACCACATGTAACTGGAACTATTTTATTAGCTATTGTACCAGTTCTTAAACCTTTTTTGATTTCTTCTTCTGTTAGCTCTTCACCATCTAAATATTTCATCATTAATTCTTCATCTTGTTCAGCTACTGCTTCTATCATAGCAGATCTAAATTCTTCTGCTTGCGCTTTCATATCTTCTGGTACATCTGTTTCTTCAATATCTTGACCTAAATCATCTTTATGAATAAAAGCTCTCATTTTTATTAAATCAACTATACCTTTAAATTGATCTTCAGCACCAATTGGTAATTGAATTGGTACAGCATTTGCTTTTAATCTATTTTTTAATTGTTCAACGCAAAGCATAAAGTTTGCACCTGTTATGTCCATTTTATTTACATATACCATTCTTGGTACACTATATTTATCAGCTTGTCTCCAAACTGTTTCTGTTTGAGGTTGAACCCCTCCTTTTGCTGCCAAAACTGTTACAGCTCCATCAAGAACTTTTAAAGATCTTTGAACCTCTACTGTAAAATCAACGTGACCTGGAGTATCAATAATATTAATTCTATTATTATTCCAAAAACATGTTGTACAGGCAGATGTGATTGTAATACCTCTTTCTTGTTCTTGAGCCATCCAGTCCATAGTTGCAGCACCTTCATGTGTTTCACCTATTTTGTGTACTTTTCCTGTATAGAATAATATTCTCTCTGTTGTTGTTGTTTTACCAGCATCAATATGAGCCATTATTCCTATATTTCTTGTTCTTTCTAATGGGTATGCTCTTCCTGCCATTCTTTTATTTTCCCCCTTCCTTAATCAAAATCCACTAAATTAGTTTTTAGCTGTGTCAAACTTCATAAAAATTTTTTCAATATACATGAGTATTATCTCAAAAATTTTTATTTGTTTTCCTGCTAAAATTCTAATTTATTGAATTTTATAACTACTATTTAAAATTCCTATTTTTAATCGTAATCCTAAAATTTTGATTAAAAGTGATAAGATGTGCATTTTTGATATTTTCTTCAAGCTGAGGCTATACGTTTGTATGCCCAAGTTTTAAGGAAATATCGAAAATGTGCAAATTATTGCTTTTAATCGAAATTTTACCATTTATAGTGAGCAAAAGCTTTATTCGCCTCTGCCATTCTATGAGTGTCTTCTTTCTTCTTGAATGCTCCACCATTACCAGCAACAGCATCCATAATTTCACCAGCAAGTTTTTCAGCCATAGTCTTTTCATGTCTATTTCTAGCATAAGTAACTAACCATCTTAAACCTAAAGTTTGTCTTCTTTCAGGTCTAATCTCTAATGGAACTTGGTATGTAGCTCCACCAACTCTTCTAGCCTTAACTTCAAGTACTGGCATAATATTTTCTAAAGCTGCTTCAAAAACCTCTAAAGGATTTTTTCCTTCTTTTTCTTTTATGATATCAAAAGCACCATAAACAATTTTTTGAGCAACTGATTTTTTACCATCTAACATAATGTTGTTTATTAATTTAGTAACAACTTTACTATTATATATTGGATCTGGTAAAACATCTCTTTTTGCTATATATCCTTTTCTTGGCACTATTCTTCCCTCCTTTTAAATTTTAATACTTCATAAAAAGTATTTTCGGTACTCTGATAGAAAAACTATCCGTATAGTGCATATAATCTATATTAAATTTAAGTACCTTAAATTCTAATAAGTTACAAGCACTACAATTTTTACGACGCTTGACAACGCAAGATGCCATTTTTTTGTTCTAAATAAAATTGAGTAAATTAGGTATATTGTGTTTTTTTAATATTTGTTACAAGCTGAGGCTATACATTTGTATGCCGAAGTTTGTAATGAATATTGAAAATGTGCAAGATGCCTGATTTAATCGATTCTACTATTTTTTTGCTCTTTTCGCTCCATACTTAGAACGTGCTTGCATTCTATCTTTAACACCTGCTGTATCTAGAGTTCCTCTGATGATATGGTATCTAACACCTGGAAGGTCTTTTACCCTACCACCTCTTATTAATACAACACTATGTTCTTGTAGGTTATGTCCAATTCCTGGAATATAAGATGTTACTTCATAACCATTTGAAAGTCTAACCCTAGCAACTTTTCTTAAAGCTGAATTAGGTTTTTTAGGTGTAACTGTTTTTACTACAGTACACACACCTCTTTTTTGTGGAGCTCTATTATTTGTTAATTTTTTATTTTTAGAATTCCATCCATGTTGAAGTGCTGGTGCTGTTGATTTTGTTACTCCTGTTTTTCTTCCTTTTCTTACTAGTTGATTAATTGTTGGCACTTAAATTTCACCTCCTGATTTTATTTTATTAATTATTTGTTTATTTTTATGTGTAATATTTTTGAAATATTTGTATTGCACAAAATAATAAACTGCTACGGAAATACATACTTTATGTATTTTATTGTAACAGTTTATATTTTAACATTTTTATAGACATTAGTCAAGAAAAACTTGGAAAATTTCCAAGTTTTTGTGACTCGTAAATGAAAATGTCTCAATTTTTTAACTCGTTCGTAAGTGAAAATGTCTTAATTTTATTTGTCTAATAATTGTTGTTAAGTAGTTTGCAAATAAAAATGTCTCGAAAAGAACTAGCATAAAAACTAGTTCTTTTTGCAATTTCTCCATGGATGATTTGGAACAGGCTTATGTGCTTTAGAGCGATTTATTTCCTCTATTGTTTTTGTTGTCCTTTGGTACGTCTTCTTCTCAGGTGCTTTTACTTCAGAAAGAATATATAATTTATCTTCAATATTACACCAATATGTATAATCATAAGCTATAATCAAGGTACATAATGTATTTCGTGAAAAAC
>CAPNAQ010000085.1 GCA_948663505.1 uncultured Clostridia bacterium
TATTATTGATATAATAAAATATAAAACAAAAGAGAAGGGAGTGTTATATGAAGGAAAAAGATAAACAAATAAAAGAAGAATTAAAAGAACTAAGAGATAATATAAAAGAAACAAAAGAAGATGGAAGCAATGAAATGTTACAATTGTTTTTAGGAATAATAATGTTAGGTCTAGGATTATTCTTATTTAGTAAAAGAGTAATAGTACACAATAGCTGGTATGCATGGAGAATAGGAGGTTTCAATCTCTCATCAGGTTTAGTAACAGTACCACTCATAATAGGCATAATATGGCAATTTTATAATTCAAAATCAGTAATACCAAAAATTATAATAACATTTGGAGTAATATTTATTATTGCAACAATAATTATGAGTATCAAAATTAGTTTTATGACTACATCAATGTTTGATTATATAATTATAGTAGGATTAGCAGCTGCTGGTTCAGGACTACTTTTAAAAACACTATTCAGAAAAAAATAGAATACTAGGAATTGTTTTATAAGTAATATGGATATATTATCAATTTAACCAAAATATAATATAAAATATTTCTATTAACAAAATAGTATAAAGGGGGAATAAATAAATGGGAAGAAGTGGAGGAGGCGGAGGTCACAGTAGTCGGAAGCTTTGGTGGAGGACATTCATCAGGAGGATTTTCAGGAGGAGGTCGTTCATCAGGAGGAAGTTTTGGAACATCAAGAAATTCAAGATATAGTTCAAGACGGAGGATTTTATGGAGGACCACATTATCATAGTCACTATTATGGAGGTGGACCATATTATTATGGATCAGGAAGTTTTGGAAGCATAGTAGGAGTAATAATTGTAATTATATTTGTTATAATAATATTTTCAAGTGGAATATTTAGTAATTCATCAAATGTACCTAAAAATAAAACTGAAAGAACAGCATTAAGTGGGATTGTATCTAAAACAGATTGGTATGAAGACAATATAGGATGGATATCATCAAAAAATACATTAATTTCAGGATTAGAAGACTTTTATAAAAAAACAGGAATTCAACCATATATATTATTTATTCCATATTCAGAGGAGTATTGGAGTGGAAATAATATTAGAGTATCAAAAGCCAATGAATATCTAGAAAAAGTGTATAAAGAAAAATTTAAAGATGAAGGACATTTTATATTTGCATATTTTCAGTGTAGAAATGATTCAAAATCCGAAATGGATGGGGAATTTAGATATTTATCAGGATATAGTGCAGATACCATTATGGATAATGAGGCAATAAGCATATTGTGGGGATATTTTGAAAAGAATTATTATAATACATCATTAAGTTTAGAAAAAATGATTTCAAATACATTTAGTGAAACTGCAAAATCAATTATGAGCAAACCAACAAATGGATGGGATTTTTTAGTAATATTAATAGTGGTTATAGTAATTTTAATAGTAGTTATATTTATATACAAGATGATAAAAAGTAAGCATAAAAGAGAAAAAGAAAAACAAGAATATACAGAAAAGATATTAGAAAAACCACTTGAAACATTCGGAAATGAAAAAAATGATATAAGTGATTTAGAAAAGAAATATGAAGAATAATATTTTATAAAGAGTAACAATATTAATAAAATAGAAAAGTGAAGGGAAGGATATTAAAAATGGGAATATTAAATAGATTTAAAGATATAATGTCAGCAAACATAAATGCAATATTGGATAAATGTGAAAATCCAGAAAAGATGATAGATGAGTACATGAGGCAAGTTGTAGAGCAACTTGCGGAAGTAAAGAAAGAAACAGCAGGAGTTATGGCAGAAGAAAAGAGAACAAAAAGAGATTTAGATGAAAATGATGAGCAAGTAGAAAAATATGACGCACTTGCTAGAAAAGCATTAAAAGCTGGAAATGAACAAGATGCAAAAGTATTTTTAGGAAAAAAACAAGAATTTGTAAATAATGGAATAGAATTAGAAAAATCATATGAAGTAGCAAAAGCAAATGCAACAAAAATGAGAGAAATGCATGATAAATTAACAGAAGACGTTAGAAAACTTGAGCAACGTAGAAAAAATGTAAAATCAAAAGTAGCAGTTGCAAAAACACAACAAAAATTGAATAAAGTAGCAGGTACAATGAATACTGCAAGTGATTCAATGAGGGCTTTTGAAAAAATGGAACAAAAGGCTGAGAATATGCTAGATGTAGCAAACTCAACAGCTGAATTAAATAGTGATTATAATGAAGAATTAGAGAACTTAGAAGATAAATATAATAACCCTTCTAGTGATGTTGATGAAGAATTAGAAAAAATGAAAAAAGAAATGGGAATGTAGAATTAACTATAGACAAAACAAAAAAAAGCATGTATAATTAAAAGCATATATAATAAATAAAAACGAAGAAAAAGAAAAGTACATTTAAGCACCAATTAAAAGAGAATAGAAGTCAAAGGCTGAAAGCTTCTAAAATTAGGATAAATGGAAAGTAACTTTAGAGTTGATAATCTGAAAATAAACTTAAGATATCCGTAGAACTGCGTTAAAGTTAAATGAGAAGTTATCTAATAAGAATTGTAAAATAAATAGCAAAATTAGATAATAATTAAGGTGGTACCGTGAGAAGTAAGCTTGCCCTTATTGAAAAATAAGAGTGAGCTTTTTTGAATGTTCAAAGGGAAACGTCCCCGATGGACATGGGCAAATGAAGGGAGAGAAAGAAATGAATAATAAGTATAATCCACAAGAATTTGAAGAAAAAAAATATTACGAATGGGAGAAAAAAGGCTATTTCAAGCCAAGCATGGACAGAACAAAAGAGAGCTATTGTATAATGATGCCACCACCAAATGTAACAGGAAAATTACATATGGGGCATGCATTAGATGATACAATACAAGATATTTTAATAAGAACAAAAAGAATGCAAGGATATAATACATTATGGTTACCAGGATCAGACCATGCAGCAATAGCAACAGAAGTAAAAGTAGTTGAAAAAATGAAAAAAGAAGAAAGCTTAACAAAAGCAGATATAACAAGAGAACAATTCTTAGAAAGAGCATGGGCATGGACAAAAGAATATGGAGGAACAATTCAGAAACAACAAAAAAGACTTGGATGTTCATGTGACTGGGAAAGAAACAGATTTACATTAGATGAAGGATTATCTGAAGCAGTTTTAGAACAATTTATCAAATTATATAACAAAGGATTAATATATAAAGGCAAAAAAATGATAAATTGGTGTCCATCGTGTCATACAACAATATCAGATGCAGAAGTAGAATATGAAGATGAAGCTTCACATTTATGGCACATTAGATATGAGATAGCAGGAGAAGACAGGTATATAATTATTGCTACAACAAGACCAGAAACAATGCTAGGAGATACAGCAGTTGCAGTACATCCTGATGATGAAAGATACAAAGATTTAATAGGAAAAAAGTGTATATTACCAATAATGAATAAAGAAATTCCAATAATTGCAGATGAATTTGTAGAAAAAGAATTTGGAACAGGATGTGTAAAAATAACACCAGCACATGATCCAAATGATTATCAAGCAGGCTTAAGACATAATTTAGAAATAATTGAAGTATTTGATGATAGTGGAGTTATGGGAGATTTAGTTCCTGAATATAAAGGAATGAAATCAATAGATGCAAGAAAACAAATTGTTAAGAAATTACAAGAATTAGGAAACCTAGTAAAAATAGAAGACTACACACATAATGTTGGAAAATGTTATAGATGTCATAACACAATTGAACCTAGAATATCAGAACAATGGTTTATTAGTATGAAAGACTTAGCGAAAAGAGCTGCAGATAGTGTTAGAAATAATGAAGTAAGATTTGTTCCAAAAAGATATGAAAAGATGTATTTTAACTGGTTAGATAATATTCAAGATTGGTGTATATCAAGACAATTATGGTGGGGACATAGAATTCCAGTATATTATTGTGAGGTCTGTGGACATATGAATGTAGCAAAAGAAATGCCAGAAAAATGTGAGAAATGTGGAACAAATGAATTACATCAAGATGAAGATTCACTAGATACATGGTTCAGCTCTGCATTATGGCCATTTTCAACACTTGGTTGGCCTAATACACAAGCAGAAGACTACAAAATATTTTATCCAACAAACACATTAGTTACAGGATATGACATTATAACATTTTGGATATCAAGAATGATGACACAAGGTTTAGAATTGACAAATCAGAATCCATTTAAAGATGTTGTAATACATGGAATAGTTCGTGATAGTCAAGGCAGAAAAATGTCAAAATCATTAGGAAATGGAATTGATCCAATAGAAATAATTGAAAAATATGGAGCAGATAGTTTAAGATTTTCATTATTATCAGGTACAACAATGGGCAATGATATTAGATATATGCCTGAAAAATTAGAACAAGCATCAAATTTTGCAAATAAAATATGGAATGCTGCTAAATTTATAACAAATAATATGTCATCAAAAGAAGAAATATTAGAATTTGGAAAATCTATAAAAGATAAACAAACTGGAAAATATAAATCAGAAGAGTTGAAAATTGAAGATAGGTGGATATTAAGTAAATTAGATAATCTAATAAAAACAGTTACAAAAAACATTGAAGAATATGATTTAGGTATTGCACTTGATAATATTTATAGTTTTATTTGGAATGAATTTTGTGATTGGTATATTGAAATGGTAAAAAACAGATTATATAGTGATAATAAGCAAGAAAAAATACAAGTAAGTTTTGTATTGAATTATGTATTTGGTGATAGTCTTAAATTATTACATCCATTCATGCCATTTGTGACATCAGAAATATATTCAGAACTTGCAAATTATAATGAGGATGAATTAATGATTACATCTTGGCCAAAAACAAAACAAAGAGTTGATTATGATCAAAATGATAATATTGTAGAAAAAATAAAGCAGATTATAGTAGAAATTAGAAATATAAGAGCAAATATGAATATTCATCCATCTAAAAAATCAGAGCTAATATTTGTTACAGAAAAATATGAAAAAGACATATTAGAAGCAAAAGAATTTATTTTAAAATTAGGATTTGGAGAAAAAGTAACAGTTCAAAAAGATAGGAAAGGAATATCTGAAAATAGTATATCTGTAATTAAAGATGGAATTGAATTATATATCCCTCTTGAAGATTTAGTTGACATGGAAGAAGAAAGAAAAAGATTGCAAGAAGAAAAAAATAAATTAGAAGCAGAAGTTAGAAGATGTGAAAAAATGCTTTCAAATCCAGGATTTGTAAATAAAGCTCCTGAGAAGAAAATTCAAGAAGAAAAAGATAAATTAGAAAAATACAAAGAAATGCTTGAAAAAGTTAATGAGAGATTAAAAAATTTAAAATAAAATTATAACTTATAAAAAGGGGCTGTAAATGAACTCTACTTTTTGGGGTATAGTTCAAAAAAGTCCCTTTAAAATATGTACAGAAGGTCAGTATATTTATATATTATACATAATTAAGTTCTAAGTAAATCAATCCAACTATAAATAATACGTTTAGACATAGTAAAAATGCTAATTTTATCAACATCATATGAAGCAACCAAATTAACAGTAGCCAAAGTCTTATCATTTAAAGAAAAAGAAACCTCGCCAATTTTATCGCCTTTTTTTATAGGAGCAGAAATCTTATCATTAATAGAAATAGATTGAGAGATCTGATTTTCTTTACCCTTTTCAATAAGAGTACCACAAGTATTCTCCAAAATTGCATTAACATTATTTACAACACCTTTATTAATAGAAACATTTTGAATAACATCATTTTTATTACCAAAGCTTTTAAAAGAAAATTTACTAAAACCATAATCTAATAATTTTTGCGCTTCTGCAAATCTAACCTTTGTAGAAGGTGCTTTCATAATTACAGCAATTAAAGACAAATCATCACGTGTAGCACTTGCAGATAAATTATAAAGAGCAAGAGAAGTTGATCCAGTTTTTAAACCTGTAATACCTTTATAAGTTCTAATTAATTTATTAGTATTAACTAATTGTGATTTGCCATCTCTTAAAGAATCCATCCAAATAGTAGTATATTTTGTTATATCAGGATGTTTTGTTAAAAGTTCACGAGACATTAGAGCAATATCATAAGCAGATGTAACATGCCCATCTTCATCAATACCATGACAATTTTTAAAAGTAGTATCATTCATTCCAAGTTCCTTAGCTTTATCATTCATCATTTGAACAAAAGCTTCTTCAGAACCAGCAATATGTTCAGCCATAGCTACAACACAATCATAGATTGTTCAATAATGGCAGGAATGAAAAAGGTAATAAAATAAACAAAATATATATTGTAATTATCTATAAAAAGAATAAAAAATAAAGTGATTTTTCACTTTATTTTTTAACTTTTAAGGGGGTGGTTAAAATGTGCTATTACGATTAATAGCATTTTATTATGCTATTAAAAAAATAAAATAACATTTTTATTATGAAACAAATTGAAAGGAAAGGTGAAAGAAATGAAGCAAAAACTAAAAAAAGGAATTATGACAGGAGCAATATTATTATCTGTCGCAAGTATAGGAGTATTAGGAGGAAGTACCTATTCCAAATATTTTACAAGAATTGATGGTGAAGGGACTGCAACAGTAGCTAGATGGTCGTTTAAAGCAAATAACGAAACAAAAACTATTCCAAATATAAAATTAACTAACGCATACAATCAAAGTAAATTACTCCAAAATACAATTGCACCAGGCACAAGTGGGAGTTTTAATATAGTATTAGATACAACAGGATCTGATGTAGCTATTGATTATGCAGTAACATTTGAAAACTGCAACGAAAAACCAACAAACCTAAAATTTTCTTATGGAGGGACAACATCAGATACACTTGAAGGGTTGGAAGATGTATTAAAAGGAAGAATAGCATTAAATGATGATAGAACTAAAACATTAACAATAAATTGGGATTGGCAATATGAAACAGGAAATGATGAAAGCACAAAGGCAACAAATGATGAAATAGATACAAAAGATGCAGGAAAAACTTTTACATTTGATGTAATTATTACAGGAACACAAGTAAACCCAGTATAGAATGTTCAGTTTAAAAAAATTTCTAAAGACATGTATATTTTCACTTGTTATTATCTTTTTATTTAGCAGTATTTATTTGTTATTTAATAATAAAGACAAAGTAACTAAAAATTTTCACTTTCAATTTTTAGTAATAAAATCAGGGAGTATGCTTCCTGAACTCAATATAAATGATATTGTAATTATAAAGAAATATAACGATTATGAAGTAGGAGACATTATTACATATAATTATCAAGATAAATATTTAATTACACATAGAATTATAGAAAAAAGTGATAGTGAGTTTATGACAAAAGGAGATAATAACAATAGTGAAGATTTAGAGAATGTCCAAATTCAAAATGTAAAAGGAAAAGTTATATTAATAATAAAAAATCAATATTTAAAAAATGTAATTATTGTATTACTAATAATTATATTAATAAATATTTTTAGGAAAGGAATATGT
>CAPNAQ010000086.1 GCA_948663505.1 uncultured Clostridia bacterium
TTATTTATAAAAATTTATAACTTATAATATTTATATTGTCAATTTTTTAAAATTTATTATATTTGTAATGAAATTCTGCAAAATCATTTCATTGCAACAAAAATATTATGTATGTACAGTGAGACTAAATGAAGCAACAATAAGAAAATGTTAGTATTAGTTGTGAATTGTAACGCCTAAAAAAAATTTGAAAAATTTTATTAAAAGGTATTGACTTTTTTTAATAAATCTTGTATACTAATCAATGTCGGAAGACAAACGGTCGCTTAGCTCAGCTGGGAGAGCACCTGCCTTGCAAGCAGGGGGTCATAGGTTCGAGCCCTATAGCGACCACCATGTTTTACGGCCTGGTAGTTCAGTTGGTTAGAACGCTAGCCTGTCACGCTAGAGGTCGACGGTTCGAGCCCGTTCCAGGTCGCCATTTTTATATTTTTTTATGCCTTGATAGCTCAGTTGAAGAGCGGGAGACTGAAAATAAACAGTTCCTTACATGCCTTTATAGCTCAGTTGGTAGAGCAAAGGACTGAAAATCCTTGTGTCCCTGGTTCGATTCCAGGTGAAGGCACCAAGACGAGTTTTTGTCGAACTCTCTATAATGCTTGATATAATTTAATTTCAAGATTATAAGAATTAGACAACACAAAAACTTTAAACCGTTTCAAAAATGAAGCGGTCTTTTTTTGTAGGGTAAAAAAATTCCCTTACAAAAATTACCAGTAAAAAATTAAAGACAAATGTAGATCTTTTTGATAAAATATCAAAAACAAAAGATGGAGATATTGAATTGGAAAGGTTAATAGAAATGTTTGAAGAAATAGTAGATGTAAGGGATAGTTCAGGAAAAAGGCACTGTTTAACACACATAATAGTGATGTCAGTTTGTGGTATATTAAATAAATGCATGGATTTTGAAGATATCTATGATTACGCAAAAGCAAAAGAAAAATGGTTTAATAAAAAATTAAATTTATGGAATGGAGTGCCAACTTCAGCAACATTTAGAAATGTATGTAGAATTATTAATCCAGAAGAATTTTTAACAATATTTATGAAATGGATAAATGAAATAATAAAAAATAAAACAGGAAAACAAATAATAATAGATGGAAAAGCAATTAGAGGAGCAACGGAAAAATGCATAAATGGTAATATACCATATATAGTAAGTGCATATTTGGCGGATATAGGAATATTAATAGGGCAAGTAAAAATAGAAGATAAGTCGAATGAAATAAAAGCAATACCAGAGCTTTTGGAAATATTAGATATAGATGGATGTATCATAACAATAGATGCAATAGGAACACAGACAGAAATAATGGATAAGATAATAAAAAAGGGTGGAAATTTCGTATTACCAGTAAAGATGAATAATAAAGGAACAAATCAAGAAACAATAGATTTTTTTAAAGTTAGTATTAAAGAAGATTTTAAAGAAATAACAAAATCAAAAAAACGAAAAGAATATTTAGAGTATGTTAATAAACATGGAGAAAAGTTTGAAGTATATATAACAAGAGAAAATACACATGGAAGAGAAGAAGAAAGAATATATGTAAAAACAAAAAATGTAAAATGGTTAAAAAACAAAAAGTGGAAACATATCAAAAGTATAGTAATGGCAATAAATAATACAACAGTACATGATAACAGTATTAGATATTACTTTTCTAGTATAGATTTACCAGTAGAAGAATTAGCAAAGATAATAAGAAAACATTGGCAAATAGAGAATAATTTACATTGGATATTAGATATGTATTTTTATGAAGATTTAAGTAGAAATAGAAAAGATAATGTACTAGAAAATTTATCAATATTAAGGAAAATATGTTACAAAATAATAAAATTAGATACTAGATATGATAAAGTAAATAAAAATGGAAATATAGTGAAATTAAGTACGAAAAGGAAAATGAATAGATATATTAATTATCCGAAAGAATTTGAAGAATTACTATTCAAAGTAATTCCTCAAATATCTCAAGAAAACAGTTGGTAATTTTTGTAAGAGAATTTTTTTATCCTATTTTTAGTATAAAAGCTATTGTGATAGTTATAAGAATTTGTTATAATGCTTTCAGTAAAGTAGGTGATAAAAATTAAAAGAAGGCTTAATATATTCATTGATGAAAGGGGAGATTTTGGATTTACAGAAGGAAGTTCTGAGTTATATGGAGTTTCTTTTACAATTCACGAAAGTGATAATTCAATAATAAATGATTTAGAATATTTAAATAATAGATTAAAAAAAGCTGATTATGATGGAATGATACATCTTGCTGACTTAATTGCAAGACGTGGAGATTATGCACATTTTGATCTTAAACAAAGACAAGATATATTTTGGTCAATATTTTTCTTTTCAAAAAGAGTAAAAGTAAAGATACATACCATTATAGTAGATAAACGATTTGAAAATAATAAAACACAACTAAATAGAGAATTGGCGAGTGGAATAAATAACTTTTTTAATTCAATATCAGACTATATGAATGAATTTAAAAAAGTTGTAGTTTATTATGATATAATGGACAAGATGCACTAGGTGCTATTATAGATACATTATTACTTAATAAAACTAATGTTGAACATAGAATAGAGTTTGATCATAAAGAAAAAAGATTATTCCAAGTATCAGATATGCTAACATTTGTAGATAAAATAGTGTATAAACATCAAAATAATATGCCAATGACAAAAGCAGAAAAATATTTCTTTAGTGTAAAAGATATTTTAGGAATCATTAGACAACTAAAACCGAAAAGATGGTATAAATAAAAAGCTATTCGTTATGAATAGCTTTTTGCGACGCTCTGCGTCTACACGGGTTTGGTCCTTGTGAGACCAAAGTAAATAATATTATTTATAATATATATTATTCATCTTTATAATTGAATTATACACTAAATTTTTAAAAAAGTATACAGTTTTTTTAAAAAAATTGAAAAAACTCGTAAATTATGATATATTGAGACTATAATAGATGGGAGGAAAAAATGAGCAAAGAAATAGTAATTATAACAGGTGGAGCAAGTCGGACTAGGCTTAGAACTTGTAAAACAATTTATCAAAAAGAATTATTTTGTATGTAATATAGATAGAGATTTTGAAAAAATGAAAGTATTAAATAATACATATAAAGATAACTATAAAGGCTTTATAGGAGATATTTCAGATAATGAATTTGTTAAAAATGTTATTAATGAAATATCAAATTTAGGAAATATAAACATACTAATTAATAATGCAGGAGAGCCATCATTTAAGTTACCTACAAAATATGAAAAAGAAGATATAGACAAATGTTTTAAAGGTTTGCAAGGTATGATTTTATTTTCAACGGAAACTTTAAAAGCAAAAGAAGAAAAGTACTTAAAAATCGTAAATATAATGTCTTCTGCTGCACTAAGAGGAAACAAACAAGAAGCGGTATATTGTGCTACTAAATGGGGAGAAAGAGGATATACAGAAAGTTTGAAAGTTGCTTATAAAGGTACAAGCGTAAAAGTAATAGGAGTATATCCAGGAGGAATAAACACAGAGTTTTATAAGAATAGCAGAGACTATGTATCAGAAGAAAAACAATCTACATTTATGAAACCTTATGATGTTGCTAAAACAATCATAGATAATGTTACAAATGATACTAATTTAACAATTGCAGATATTATAATTGAAAGAAATTAATAGGAGAAAAATAAACAATTATGGAAGATATGAAATTAAAAGATATAGGCATAGACAAATTTGAAAAAGATGTATATTTATATTATTTAAAGATATTTCCAGAAGATGAAAGAAAGCCATTAGAACTATTACAATCGTCTTATGAAAAGCACTACACAAGAATTATAGAAATTTTATACAAAAATGAAATAATTGGATTTATGATATTAAATAAAGTTAAAGATAAAGGATATGCTGTTTTAGATTATTTAGCTATACTACCACAATATAGAAATAACAAATTTGGGACTAAAGCATTACAAATTTTATTAGAACAAGAAAAAGAAAATAGTGGCATTTTTATAGAGATTGAAAAAGTTGGATTAGGCAAAGATATAGAAGAAAATTTAATAAGAGAAAAGAGGAAGAATTTCTATGAAAAAGTAGGCTTTAAAAAATTAAATTTTGATTTATTTTTATTTGATGTTGTATATACACCTTATTTATTCTCTAATAGCGAATATGATGAAGACATGATTATTGATGAAATATTAAATATTTATGAAGCAATATCAGGAAAAGAGAGAATAGAACAAAATTGCAAAATAATAAAGAAGTTAAGATTTGAAGAAATAAGCAAAGATAATATAAAAGTAGTAGCAAAATTACAATATGAGATTTTTCCTAATTCAAGTGCATATTCAGTATATAAATCGAAAATCGCAGGAGAAAGAAAAGATTTATATATAGGGTACATAGCTTATATGGGAGATAAACCAATTGGAGTAACAGGAATTTATGAAATTCCAGAATATTCAGATACGGTATGGTTAAGTTGGTTTGGAATAAAGAAAGAATATCGAAAATTAGGATATGGAAAACAAATACTAGATTATACAATTGAAATGGCAAAGACTCTGAATAAAAAATATTTGAGACTATATACTTTTGAAATCTGGAATAGTGAAGCACAGGCATTTTACAAAAGAAATATGGATTTAGGGGAATATTATTATAATGAAAAAGAACATAAAGACATATTTGAGGGTAAACCAAAGATATTTAGTATCAGTTTATGTGATGAAAAAGTAGAATTATGGAATGACAAGTTTATAAATATATCAGAAGATGAAGACTCCCACGAAAAAAGTGTAATAATAATGAAAGAAGATGGAATTATAGATTGATAAAGGAATGAAATGAATGGAAGAAATTGAAATAAAGAAAATAACTGAAATAAATGAAAATAATCTTAATAAAATAACAGAGTGGATGTATGAGTGGTGGGGAAAAGATGAAATGCATACATTTGAACAAGTAAAAGAGTTTATTAAATATAGTTTACAAGAAAGTAGACTACCACAAACTTATGGAGCATTTATAAATAATGAAATTGTAGGTATGTATCAATTTTCTTATGAAGATTTATTTGTTAGACCTGATATATATCCATGGCTTGCAAATGTATATGTAGATGAAAAATATAGAAATATAGGAATTTGTAGAAAACTAATGGAAAGTGTAAAAGCAAATGCAAGAAACAATATAAATTCTAATGAATTGTGGTTATTTACAAAACATATAAATTTATATGAAAAGTTTGGTTGGAAATATATTTCTGATATTGACACATACAATAAAGAACAAAGAACACAAAGATTATATAAATTAAAATTGATTTAAACAAAATTAAAATTTCAAAAGGTATTGCCAAACTTTAAAATTTATGTTAAATTAAAAACATAGTGATAGGGGTATACATATCTTTGAAACTATTGCTATAACTAATTTTGAAACGGATAATAAGGTGCTTTTGCGCAAGGATTTTTCGCATACGTCCTTCGCTAAGGCACCAAAAAAAACGAACAAAAAATTATTAAGTTTTCTGTAATATCTAAAAATGTATTTGTTAGGTAGTACCTAAATATATACAAGATAAGAAATTTGAATTATCTGAAGATGAATATAAAGAATTAGACAATTTAGCAACATTATTATTAAATCCAAATGATAATTTTGAAGAATTACAAAAAATTTGGAATACTGAATCTAAATTTAGAATTATGTCTGGAGCATTAAATGTATAGAAGAGAAGTAATAAAAAATATAATTAAGGAGCAGTAAATCTGCTCTTTTTACAATGCTAATTCGAAATTCTTTCTCGTTCTTCTTTTTTGATTTATTTTTCTGTGTCAATAAAATTTAACTTGGCAATATTATAACTACTAAAAAGTGAAACTTAAAATAAAAATATAGAAAAAACATAAGAATTGTGTTATATTAATATTATTCAGTACAAAACACTATGTAATAAAGTTAAAAAATATATAAAAGAGGAATTCAAAAAATGAATAAAAATGAAAGAATAGGGATTTTTGATTCAGGTATAGGAGGGGTAACAGTATTAAAAGAAATTTTAAGAATATTACCAAATGAAAACTATATATATTACAGTGATTCAAAAAATAATCCATATGGAGACAAATCAAACGAAGAAATATTTAAAATATGTGATGAAATTGTAAAGAAATTTATAGAACAAAAATGTAAAGCAATAGTAATTGCATGTAATACAGCAAGTGCAAAAGTTGCAAAATTATTAAGAAACAAATATCCAAAAGAGATAATAATTGCTATAGAACCAGCATATAAAATGGTACATGATTTTGCATATGAAAAAACAACATTAGTAATGGCAACAAAAGGAACAATCGAAAGTGAAAAATTCAATGAATTATATAAAAGATATAACAATAAGAAAACATTTTTATTGCCATGTGTAGGATTAGCAGATATTATAGAAGAAGGAAATAATGAGAAAATACAAAAATATTTAAAAGAAAATATAAATAAATATACTGGAATAGTTGAAAATGTTGTTTTAGGTTGTACACATTATCCATTAATACAAGAACAAATAAAAGAAATTCTTGGAGATGTAAATTTTTTTAATGGAGCAAATAGTTTAGCAAAACATTTAAAAGAAGTTCTTAAAGAAAAAAACTTAATAAATGAAAGAAAAAGTGAAGGAAAAGTTGAATTTATAGACTCAAGCAAATCAAGATTAAAAAAAGAGAGATTTTATACTATTTGTTACAATTCTCTTTAATCTTATTGCCCATAAATCAAAGGCAAAATGAATACACTTATTCATTATATTTTATAAGAATTTCTAAACATCTTCTAGTTACACTCGATATTGCATAACTATTTATATATTAGCATTTTTAATATTATTAATTTATGAAACCATTATACAGTAAAAAAACGAAAAAAAGTTTGTAAAAAGTATTGACAATTTAAAATTAAGAATATATAATTAGACCGAACAAAAATTTTAGGAGGTCTTAATATGATAGCAACATTACACATAAAAAATATAGGAATAATAGATGATTTAACAATAGATTTAAATGAAGGATTAAATGTATTAACAGGAGAGACAGGAGCAGGAAAGACATTAATAATAGACTCACTAGGAATAATATCAGGAGGAAGATTTTCGAAAGAAATGATAAGAAAAGGAGAAGCAAACTCATTTGTAGAAATTTGTATGTATGAGCCTGATAATGATAACTCAATAGATGGAAATATAATTGTTTCTAGAGAGATAAATTTAAATGGAAAAAACATGTGTAAAATAAATGGAAGAATGGTAACAGTAAATGAATTAAAGGCCTTTATGACTAAATACATTGAAATACATGGACAAAATGATAATCAAACTTTATTAGATAATAAATTTCATTTAAAATATCTAGATGGTTATATAGGGGAAGAAATTTTAAAAATAAAAAAACAATATTATGAAAAATATATAAAATATATAGAAATAAAGAAAGAA
>CAPNAQ010000087.1 GCA_948663505.1 uncultured Clostridia bacterium
AAGAAATATATATCTTTTTATAATAATATATTTTGTAAAAAACTAAAACTTAAATAACATATTACATTGTTAAAGTTCCATTTGGTGTATTAGTAATAATTAGAATATCCTCTTCTCTACCATTTTCTGTATTAATATAAACTAAAAAATCTCTATCTTCGACTTTTCCTTTAAATTCATAACATAAAATTTCAGTTTGATATTCGGTAGGAATAATAGCTAATCCTGAATACTTAATATCTAAATTTTTATTTAAGGTTTCCTTTGCTTTTTCTTCAGAAATATTAACTTTTGAAGTATCCCTTTGAGTATGATTATTAATATATCCTGTTGTTTCAATACCTAAGATCTCTCCATTATCTAAAGCAACTTTAACCTTTATTAAATCTGAATATACAACAACATTATCTTGTGTATATGCATAATTAATTGTAACTATACCATCTTGTTTAAGAAAATAAGTTTCCTTCATATTTTCAAAACCTTTTGAAGTTAAGAAATCTTTTCCTATTTTATTAGCTTCCTCTTGAGAAATTATCTCTGTATTAACATCTCTATTTGAATTCATATATATAATATGTCCACCTTTTCTTGATATAGAAATATTAATATTATCTGATGTTTCTGTCTTTACTGAAAAATTATATTCTGGAATTGTTGCATTTTCAGAGTATCCCAAGCTTTGAATATCTTTAACTTTATCTTTTCCAATAAATTCAATAACTTTTTGTTTTGCAACTTCTTCATTTATATCTTCACCAGTTAGTCCCTTTTTCTCACTACTTGTTAAATGTTCTGAAAATGCTCCATCATATATTAAACCTGAATATTCATGGAAATTCTCCTCTAAGCTACTAAAACCATCTAGTGAACTTGTGCTTACTTGTTGTGCCAATGCTGTTGTACCTTTTTCTGTAAGCTCATTCCATTTTATTCTTCCTGAATTTATATCATCAGATAATTGATTTAATGTGTTTTGTAATTCTACACTATATTGGTGTAATTGTTTTAAATTTTTTAAATCATCTTCTGTTAAACTTTCATTATATATATTTTTTCTTGATAAAGAATAGCTGTAATCACTGACCTGGTTTAAAAATTTTTCTGTATTTTCTAATTCTTGACTTTCAATTGGTAATTGTGCCAAATATGCTTGTGCCAAATTTGCCTCTCTCCATACACTTGTTAAAGTTTCTGCTCCATGTTCTGGTGTACTTGATATTAATGATTTAGCAAGATATGTTTCAACATTTTGAACATAATCTACTAATTCATAAAATGCCATATTATATGAATTCTCTGAAGCTTGTTTTGCCTCTTTCTGATTATTTAAAAGAACAGCTATCAAACAAGCTATTATTACTAAAAAAATAGTTATTATACTTAACATATGTGCCTTTTTTAATCTATCTATCCACCCCATAATTTTTAACTTCCCTTCTTATATTTTTTATTTGCAAAACCTATGCTTTCCAATAGTTGTTACTAATGGTCTAGACCAAATCCATTTATTAGTTGCAGTATTTGGATTAAAATAATACACACAGCCACTTGTTGGATCCCAACCATTCATAGCATCTTGAGCAGCCTTATACACTGTTGACCCCTCACTAATAGGAGCATTTATTTGTCCATCTGCAACAGCTGTAAAAGCTCCTGATTGATATATTACACCTGAAATAGAATTTGGGAATCTAGAATCTTTTACCCTATTCAAAATAACTGCCCCCACTGCAACTTGTCCTTCATATGGTTCTCCTCTAGCTTCTCCATTAATAGCCCTTGCCATGAGCTGAACATCAGATGAAGCTGTTGTTTTTGCAATACTGATATTATTTGATTTATTGTTATCCACAAGAAATATACATATTGTGGATAATAATATTAAAAAAATTGATATTATTATTTTACTTACTTTTTTCACATAATCACCCTTCAAAACAAATATTATTATATATTTTGTATAAAAAATTGAAAAATATACCATCAAAATTTAAATTTTAAAAAAATTATTAAAAAAACTCTAATTGAAAAAAAACATCTTATATGATAAAATTAAGATAGCTGTTCGAACGAAGTGAGTTACAGATATCTTATGCAGAATTTTATTAGAAATTCTGCAATCATTAGAAATACTATATAGTGATCCAAATAAGATAACAATACAAGTTATAAAAAATCTATAAAGTAAATTAAAAAAAGCTGTTCGAACAAAGTGAGTTACAGATATCTTATGCAGAATTTTATTAGAAATTCTGCAATCATTAGAAATACTATATAGTGATCCAAATAAGATAACAATACAAGTTATAAAAAATCTATAAAGTAAATTAAAAAAAGCTGTTCGAACAAAGTTAAGTTAGTTGTGAGAGCAAAGCGAGCTACAAACAACTTATGCGAAATAGGATGAAGAAGAGTTACAGATATCTTATGCAGAATTTTATTAAAAATTCTGCAATCATTAGAAATACTATATAGTGATCCAAATAAGATAACAATACAAGTTATAAAAAATCTATAAAGTAAATTAAAAAAAGCTGTTCGAACGAAGTTAAGTTAGTTGTGAGAGCAAAGCGAGCTACAAACAACTTATGCTTAACGAAAAAAATGAAGGGAAACAAAATTATGAAAAAAATAATAATATTTTATGCCTCATATGGAGGAGGACACCTAAATGCTGCTAAATCAATAAAAGAATATATAGAATTAAATTATAAAAATTGTCAAACAGAATTAATTGACTGTATGAAATATATAAATAAACCCATAGAAAAGTTCACAACAGTAGCATATAGAGAAATGGCAAAAAAAGCGCCATGGGCCTGGGGAAGAATTTATTCAGATTCGCAAAAAGGTCCTTTAGCACATATCACATCAAGATCTAATAAAATATTTGCAATAAAATTATTAAAATTACTTAGAGAAAAACAACCTGATTTAATAATTTCCACACATCCATTTGGAAGTCAAATGTGTAGTTATTTAAAAAGAAAAGGAAAAATTCCATCTCAAATTGCAACTATTATGACAGACTTTTCACCACATGACCAATGGCTTGTTGGAAATGATTATACCGATTTTTATTTTGTTGCACATGATAAAATGAAAAATTATCTAATTTCTAAAAATATCCCTGAGACAAAAGTCTTTTCAACAGGAATACCTATTTCATCAAGATTTTTACAACCTTATAATAAAAAAGAAATTTTAAATGAATTTAATTTAGAAGAAAATAAAAAAACGATTTTATTTTTTGGTGGTGGAGAATTTGGATTAGGAAAAAATAAAACTGTTGAAATACTTGAAACACTTGCTAAAAATTTTAAAAATATACAAGTTATAGCAATTTCTGGAAAAAACCCTAAAATGAAAGCTAGTTTTGAAAATATTGTTAAACAATTTTCAAGAGAAGATTCTATTAAAATATTGGAATTTACAAATAAAGTTCCTGAATTAATGTGTATTTCTGATTTAGTGGTTTCTAAACCAGGTGGATTAACAACATCTGAAAGTTTAGCTTCTAATTTACCTATGATACTTATAAATCCCATCCCTGGGCAAGAAGAAGAAAATGCTGAATTTTTAGAAAATAATGGTATTGGCATTTGGATAAAAAAACATGATTCTTCTTTAGATGTATTTAATGATATTTTCTCATCTCCTAAAAAGTTAGATGACATGAAAAAAAATACAAATATTCTTGCAAAAAAACATTCAACAGAAAATATTTGCAAAATATTGCTTGAAAATTAATATATATTTTTTTAACACATAAAATATTAAGAGGTATATTTTATGTGTTTTTCTGATTTATCTAGTTGTAATTTAATTGGACTCGCTAGTAGTCTTGCAATAGCTATTGGAGAAGATTTATCAGCAGAAGAACTTAGTATATTATCAGCTTTTTTTACTTCATTTGCAGATAATCTTGCTATAATAGCAACAAAAAAATAATCTAATGTCTAAAATCAAAAAACATTTGGACATTAGATTTCTCTTCTACCTTCAAGAGCTTTTGTTAAAGTAATTTCATCTGTATATTCTAAATCTCCACCAACTGGAATACCATGAGCTATTCTAGTGACTTTTATACCTAATGGCTTTATTAATTTAGACAAATACATTGCTGTAGCTTCTCCTTCAACTCTTGGATTTGTTGCAAGAATTACCTCTTTAACTTGTCCATCCATTAACCTTGATAATAATTCTTTTATTTTTATATCATCTGGTCCTATTCCATTCATTGGAGAAATTGATCCATGTAAAACATGATAAACTCCTTTAAATTCATGTGTTTTTTCCATTGCAATTATATCTCTTACATCTTCAACTACACAAATTGATGTCTGTTCTCTTTTTGGACTTGAACATATCGGACAAGGATCAGTATCTGATATATTATAACATTTACTACAATATTTTAAATTTTGTTTTGCGTCTGTTATTGATTTTATAAATTCATTTGTTTCTTGCTCTGAACAATTCAATATATAAAAAGCTAACCTAGCAGCTGTTTTATGACCTATGCTAGGTAGCTTTTCAAAACTTTCTATTAATTTTTCAATTGATGGTGAATATAATGACATTTTATTTCTCCTTGTGATCTTTTCTATATGCTTTTAAGTTGTATATTTTTTAGTCTTTTTTACATAATTCCTGGTATATTAAATTTCCCAAGTTCTTGATTTTGAGCACTATCTACTTTTCTTAATGCTTCATTTACACATGTTAAGATTAGATCTTCTAACATTTCTACATCTTCAGGGTCAACTACATCTGGTTTTATTTTTATTTCTTTAATAACTTTTTCTCCTGTTACTTTTACACTTATAGCTCCACCGCCAGCTGTTGCGTCAAATTCTTTTATTGCTAATTCCTCTTGTGACTTTTGCATTTCTGCTTGCATTTTTTTTGCTTCCTTCATTAAGTTACCTATATTCATTCCGCCAAATCCTCCCATTCCACCTGGGAAACCTCCTCTTTTTGCCATTTTTAATTCCTCTCTTTCTATTATAATTACTGTTATAGAATTTCTAATGAAATTCTGCATAAGATACTGTGACTAATCTTCTTTCATTGTCAAAATTTATATCTAGTTCTCTTGGAACTAACTTTACTTCATGCAAACAGCTATCTTAATATTTATTCTATTATATTAAATGGTATATCTGATTCTTTTGCTAATTTTTGAATTACATCTTCAGAATTATTTTTAACTACTTGATTTTGTGCTTCAGATATATATTTTATTTGCATTTCTTTACCACAAGCCATTGAAACCAATTTTGAAATTTCATTAACATTTTCTTGTTTTTCTAACACTGCTTTTCCAAATGCTGTAATTCCTTTTGAAAATTTAATTCCAACTGTCATATCATTTATTTCTTCTGCTTGGGTATTTACTAAATTTGTATATAATACTATTTTTCCACTTTGTTTTAAATCATTTACTATTTTAGGCCAACTTTTACTTACGCCACCTAAATATTGTTTGCTAGTTTCTTGTGCTTTTGGTGTTGTATTAATTGTTTTAGCTACAGAACTATTACTTTTTATATTATTATTTTGATTTAAATTTACTTCTTCAGGATTAATTGTAT
The DNA here is from genome assembly GCA_948663505.1 of uncultured Clostridia bacterium. Classification (GTDB taxonomy): domain Bacteria; phylum Bacillota; class Clostridia; order TANB77; family CAG-508; genus CAG-269. Next base: position 5,601 of record CAPNAQ010000087.1, read on the forward strand.
TGTATACATTTGTTTTATTTGATACTGATATATCTGCTGATTTAATATACTTTTCTATTTTTTGAATTCGCTCTTCTATATTAGTTCCGCTTCCAATTTCTTGATTACATAATTTTATAATACCTGCTTGAAACATTATTGTTTTTTGTGTAGACCATTTTATATCATTTTCTAGTGCTGATAAATTATATATTAAATTTACTATTTTTTCTTTAGAAACCTTTTCAGATATTTGTTTTATATTTTCTAACTCTTGCTTACTATATAAATCGATCTTACCCGAAGTTTTATATATTAGTAAATCTTTTACATATTTTATTATTTCCCATATAAAATTATTTAAATCTTTTCCTTCATTTAATATATCATCTATACTCTTTAAAGCTTTATCAATATTATATTCTATTAATGCTTCTGCTATATTATGCACAAATGTAATTTTTGGAATTCCAATTAAATCCTTTATTTTTTCTTCATCAATCTTGTTTTCTCCATCTTGTATACATCTTTCTAATATTGATAAAGCATCTCTCATAGCACCTTCTGCTAATACAGAAATAATATTTAGTGCTTCTTCTGTAATTTCTATTTTACTTTCATCACAAACTACTTTTAATCTTTTTATAATATCTTGATTTGATATTCTTTTAAAGTCAAACCTTTGACATCTCGAAAGTATTGTTGCTGGCAATTTTTGTGGCTCTGTTGTTGCTAAAATAAATTTAACATGTTCAGGTGGTTCTTCTAATGTCTTTAATAATGCATTAAAAGCTCCAGTAGATAACATATGAACCTCATCTATTATATATACTCTATATTTTGCCTTTGTTGGCAAAAAATTTACTTCTTCTCTTATACTTCTTATATCTTCAACACTATTATTTGAAGCAGCATCCATTTCGACTATATCTGTTAAAGAGCCATTTATTGCCCCTTTACAAATTTCACATTCATTACAAGGCTCACCATCTTGAGGATTTAGACAATTTATTGCTCTTGCTAATATTTTTGCTGATGATGTTTTTCCTGTCCCTCTTCCTCCATTAAATAGATATGCATGCCCTACTCTATCTGACATTATTTGATTTCTCAATGTTCTTGTAATGTGTTCTTGCCCAACCATTTCAGAAAATGTTGTAGGTCTAAATTTTCTATAAAGAGCTGTGTACCCCACATTTTTCACATCCTTTATATTATAATAACCTGTTTTAATATCAAATTAATCTCTCTATAGAGAGTACTCCACATAAAGATTTTCTACTTATTGCTGCTTCCTTCCAGACCTGACAAGGTTCGTAGGTCTCTATTGGTTACTCTCTATACAAAGATTAATTTGATACTTTTATTATTATATACTGTCTTTTTGATTTTATCAAGTACTTTTTTATATAATTTTATTGATTAAACCTTTTAAACACAACATTATCTAAATCTGTAATTTCTAAACTTTGAACTCCATCCTCAACAATATTATTTATTGGCAAATCTAAAGAAATATTTGCAACATATTTTTTATCTGATTCTAAATTTATACAAATATCAAAATATAATTTAAATTTTAAATCATTATTATTAATATTTAATTTTTTTAATAAATCAGTATGATTAACTTGCTCATCTTCATTAGAAATATAGTTTCCTATATTTATAGTTGCATATCTAAATACCACTAATCCACCTTGATTAGATATTTGTAAATTTTTTATATCAGAATTTAAAGCTGTTTTCTGGCAAAGACAGTGATCCTGTGATGGCGGAAGGGAAACGTGCCGTTGCTTACTACGATTATGACGTGTATATGGGA
>CAPNAQ010000088.1 GCA_948663505.1 uncultured Clostridia bacterium
TGGCAGACGAAAAATTCGAAGAATTTTTAGGATGACGATGAACGAGCGAAGCGAAAAGGCTTCGGAGATAAGATTTGGCAGACGAAAAATTCGAAGAATTTTTAGGATGACGATGAACGAGCGAAGCGAAGTGAAAGGATGATTTAATTTGTCGTTAACAATAAAACAATTACCAGAGGCAGAAAGACCATATGAAAAATTAGAATTATATGGTGAAAAATATTTATCAAATGCAGAATTATTAGCAATAATAATAAAATCAGGAACAAAAGAAGAGACATCAGTTCAAATTGCACAAAGAATATTAAATTTAAGTTATAATCCAAATTCAGGAGATTTAAGTTTTCTAAAAGATTTGAGTTTACAAGAATTAATGGAAATAAAGGGAATAGGAAGAGTTAAGGCTATACAATTAAAAGCAATAGGTGAATTATCAATAAGAATATCTAGACCTTCAAATTATAAAAAGATAAAAATTTGTACAACAGAAGATATAGTTAGTGTATTAAAAGAAGAAATGAAAAATGAAAAAAAAGAAATTGTAAAATTAGTTTTATTAAATGTAAAATTGGAAATATTAAAAATAGTAGATGTGGCACATGGAGGAGTAAATTCTGCAAATGTAAAGCAAAGTGAAATTATATCAGAAGCATTAAAGTCAAATTCGCCAAATATGATAGTAGTTCATAATCATCCATCAGGAGATCCAACACCAAGTAATGCAGATATTAATTTTACAGATATATTATATAATGAAGCAAAAAAGTTTAATATTGAATTAATTGATCATGTGATAATTGCAGGAAATAATTACAAAAGTATATATGAAGAATTAAGAAAAAAGATAAAAAGACTAAAGAAAACATATTAAAATTAATTATTTATATGTGATTTGCGTATTAAAAGTCTAAAAGATTTTTTATATGATGATGAACAAATAGAAAGGAATGATATTTACAGTGAAATTTTTTACATTTGGTTCAAAAGATATTGGTATAGATTTAGGGACAGCTAATATATTAGTAACAGTGAAAGGCAAAGGAATAGTATTAAAAGAGCCTTCAGTAGTTGCAATAGATAAAAAAGCAGGAAATATATTAGCAACAGGAAATGAAGCGAAAGAAATGTTAGGAAGAACACCAGAACAAATTAAAGCTGTGAGGCCATTAAAAGATGGAGTTATTGCAGATTTTACAGCAACTCAATTAATGTTAAAAAATATAATAGGAAAAGTTGAAAAAAGATATAATGTAGGAAGACCTAGAGTTGTAGTTGGTGTACCATCAGGAATAACAGAAGTTGAAGAAAGAGCAGTAGAAGAATCTGTAATGCAGGCAGGAGCAAAAGAAGTTTATTTAATTGAGGAACCAATGGCAGCTGCTATAGGAGCTAGTTTAGATGTAGCTGAACCAAGTGGAAATATTATTGTTGATATAGGTGGAGGAACAACAGAAGTTGCAGTTATTTCATTAGGAGGAATAGTTATTAGCCATTCTTTGCGAGTTGCAGGTGATGAATTAGATAATGATATAGTAAATTATGTAAAAAAAGAAATGAATTTAGCAATAGGAGAAACAACCGCAGAGCAAATTAAAATGCAAATTGGTTGTGCATTGCCACTAATGTCAGAATTACAAATGGAGATAAGAGGTAGAGACTTAACAGATGGATTGCCTAGAAATGAAACAATTACTTCTGTTCAAGTTGAAGAAGCAATAAGAGAATCTATAGCAAAAATAATAGACATTGTAAAGGTAACTCTTGAAAAAACACCACCAGAGTTATCATCAGATATAATGGAAAAAGGTATTGTTCTTGCAGGTGGAGGTGCTTTGATTAAAAATTTAGACAAATTATTAAGTATGGAGACTGGCATGCCTGTATATATAGCAGAGGAACCATTAGATTGCGTTGTAAGGGGAACTGGAAAGACATTAGAAGATTTGGAAAGATTGAAAACTGTATTAATTAATTCTAGAAAAAGAAGATAAAAAATTAATTATTATCAGATTTAGAGAGGGTTGGAGAAGTTGTATAAAAATAAAAAGAATGGAGTATGGGGAATTGTTATTACAATAGTTTGCTTAATATTAATAGTTATATTATCAAATAAAGAATCTAATATATCTTTTTTTGAAAATATAGCTAATAAATTAGTAATGCCAGTTCAAAATGGATTAACATATTTAAAAAATAAAGTTAGTGGAAATTCAGCTTTTTTTACAGACATTAGCAATTTAAAAACAGAAAATCAAAACTTAAAACAGAAAAATAGTGAATTAGAACAATCTTTGAGAGAATTAGAAAATATTAAATCTGAAAATGAGACATTAAAAGAATATTTAGGATTAACTGAAAAGTATGGCGAATATACAACAATTCCTGGTTATGTAATAGATAAAGATATAAGTAATTATTCTAAGACTATTATAATAAATATAGGATCAGATGATGGCGTACAACAAAATATGACTGTTATTGCTGATGAAGGGCTAGTTGGACATGTTGTTTCTGTTACTAAAAATACTGCTAAAGTAAGAACAATAATAGATACATCTAGTTCAGTTAGCTGTTTAATGAGTACAGATAAAAATAGTGTTGTTTGCAAAGGTACCCTTGACAGTAATACTCAATTAAAAGCAATGTATATTGCTACAGAAACAGACATTATTCAAGGGGATAGTGTTGATACATCAGGTTTAGGTGGAATATATCCAAAGGGAATTCATGTTGGTACAATTAAAAAAATTGTTACAACTAAAAATATAACTGATAGATATGCTATAATTGATACAGCTGTTGACTTTTCAAAATTAAATACAGTTTTAGTAATAAAAAATAATTAAAGGAGGAATTGGATTGAAAAAAGTAGTTATAAATTTAATTTTGGTAATAATTGCATATATAATATTCTTTTTACAATCTAATTTCTTTAGTTGGTTTAATATAGCAGGGATAAAGCCAAATCTCTTTATTATATATATACTATTTATAGGACTGTTTGGAAATAGAGTAATAGGTGTAACATATGGAATAATAATAGGAGCAGTATTAGATATTATTTTTAATGAGAAAGTAGGAGCAAATTTAATAGGATTATCTATAATTGGAATAATTGCAACAGTTTTTAATAAAAATTTTTCTAAAGATAGTAGAATAACAATAATGTTTATGGTATTTGGAAGTACAGTTTTATTTGAAGTTACATCATATTTTATTAACTATATTTTATTTTCAATTAATATAGAATTAGTGAGTTTTATAAAGATTCTAGTGATTGAAGTAATTTATAATATACTAATTACAATAATAATTTATCCATTAATACAAAAGTTTGGTTATTATATTGAGAATGAATATAAAGAGAATAAAATTTTAACTAGGTATTTTTAAAATTAAATATAAGTTTTAATATAAAAGATTATATTGGAGGTGAGGTTTTGGCAAAAAAGAAAATAAATAAAAGAAATATTAATTTAAGATATAATATAATAACAATTTTTACATATGTTATTGGAGTAATACTTATAGTGCAATTATTTAATCTTCAAATAGTACATGGAGCAGAGTATAGGGAACAGTCTAATACAAGACTTACAAGGGAAAGTATATTAGAACCTGCAAGAGGAGAAATATTAGATAGATCAGGAAATACATTAGTAACATCAGGACAAAGGTTTAATATGGAATTATATAAAAGTAAAATAGATACAAATACATTAAATGATTCAATTTTAAGAATAGTAAATGTATTAGAAAAATATAATGTTAAATACAAAGATGACTTCCCAGTAAAAATAAATCCATTTGAATTTACATTGTCCAATGAAAGTAGTGTAAACTGGAAGAAAAATAATAATATGGATGAGAATGCGACAGCAGAAGAAGTTTTTTATAAATTTAAAAATAAATACAAGATACAAAATATAGATATTGAAGAAACAAGAAAAATAATATCAATTAGGTATGCAATAACTAGAGAAGGATACAGTAGTACCAAATCACTTATTATAGCAGAAGATATACCAAGAGAAGCTGTTGCAGAATTTACTGAAAATAGTGATGAATTCCCAGGTGTAAATATATCTGTACAACCTGTGAGAAAATATACACAAGGAACTTTAGCATCACATATATTAGGGTATGCAACTAAAATTAGTGATACAGAATATGAAAGCAGAAAAGAAAAATATAGTCAAAATGATATTATTGGAAAAACAGGAATAGAGTTTGTTTTTGAAGAGTATTTAAAAGGTCAAAAAGGTATAAAACAAATAGATATGGCAGTAGATGGAACAATCACTGCTGAAGTAATAGAGGAAGAGGCAATAGCAGGTTCAAATGTTATTTTAACAATAGATTCGAAATTACAACAAATTGCAGAAAAAGCATTAGCTACAAATATAGAGAAAATTAGAAATGGGGGATTTGGAAAATCATATGATGCACAAGGTGGATCTTGTGTAGTTATGAATGTAAGAACAGGAGAAGTTTTAGCAATGGTAAGCTATCCAGATTATAATCCACAATCATTTGCAAATGGAATTAGCACAGAAGAATGGAATAATTATTCAACAAATAAAGCGCATCCATTATTGAATAAAACTATACAAAGTGCATATGAACCAGGTTCTATATTTAAAATGATAACAGCAATTGCAGGTCTAGAGTCAGGAAATATAACATTAACAGAAAGAATAAATGATACAGGAATATATAAAAAATATGGTGCTGAATGGAAATGTTGGTATTATACAGATTATCATAGAGGTCATGGGCCATTAAATGTTGTAGGTGCAATAGAAAAATCATGTAATTTCTTCTTTTATGAAACCGCAGATAGGATGGGAATAGATACATTAGATAAATATGCAAAATATTTTGGTTTGGGAACGAAGACAGGAGTCGAACTTACAGGTGAAGTTTCAGGGATAATAGCAAGCAAAAAATATGCTGAATCTATTGGACAAACATGGAACCCAGGAGATACAATAAATGCTGCTATAGGACAAGGTTATAACAAATTTACACCATTACAGATGGCAAAATATACAAGCATTATTGCAAATGGTGGAAACAAAATTGATGTAAGTATTTTGAAATCAATACAAAATCCAGATGGTAGTGAAGTTTCAAGAGAGGATATAGATAAATTTGTAAATGATAAATTAAATATATCACAGGAACAACAAGAAGATATAACTTTAAATCATGATTATATAAATACTGTTAAGCAAGGAATGAAGTCAGTTACAAGTGATCAGTCAGGAACAGCTTATGTTAGATTTAGAGATTTTGATATTGAAGTTGGAGGAAAAACAGGTTCTGCAGAAGCTGGAAAAGATGCAAATAATAATGATATTGTTAATGCTTGGTTCTCAGCATTTGCACCATATGATAATCCTGAAATTGCTGTTGTTGTTATGGTTGAAAATGGAGGTCATGGTAATTATACAGCAGAGGCAGTAAGAGATATTATGGCAGAATATTTTGGAATGAATACTCAAAATGTTGTTGAAGATTTATCGGCTACTGCATATACAGAAAGTTTTAGATAAAAAAGAAAATGGAGGATGTTAAATTGAAAGATAATATTTATATTTATTTAAAAAGAAATGAAATAATTATAAAAATACCAGAAGAGCTAGAACAGCAACAAATAATAAATTCATTAATAAAAAAATTGCCTGAATTAAAAAATTTATATAAAAATGAAAAGACTCCAATAAAGGTTGTTGGAAAAATATTAAAAAATAAGGAAATTGACGAAATACAGAATTTGATTAAAGAAAAAATTGATGTAGATATTGACTTTGATATGCCAAAAACTTTGGGGTTATCAAGTATTAGAAGAACATTTAATCAAGAAGTTGCAATATCAGAAACTAAATTTCATAGAGGTTCTTTAAGATCTGGACAAAAAATTGAAACTGAAGGAAGTATAGTTATAATTGGAGATGTAAATTCAGGAGCAGAAGTCATAGCATCAGATAATATTGTGGTAATGGGAAAGCTTAGGGGACTAGCTCATGCAGGTGCTAAAGGAAATAAAAATGCAATAATTGTAGCAGGAATTTTAGACACAGTTCAAATAAGAATTTCTAATGTAGTAAAAGAAATAGATAGAGATGAAGAAACTATGCATAAACAGGCATATGTTAGTATAATTGATGAAAATATTGCAATAGAATAATTATGTGTAAGTATTTTTATTTAATAATAAAGCAAATAGAGTATTATAAAGTAATATAGAAAGCTTATAATTTACAATAAATTAAGAGAAAAGAAGCATGAATAATATAATATATAACATTTCATCATTGACATTTTCTTGATATAGAAAAAACAATAGACATAAAATAACTATATCATCAAAAAAGAGTTTTATTCCAAAGATTTCAAAAAGGGCTTGTTCAGAATTTATAGTACTACTATTGATTTTACGAGATTCTGTAGCAGTATTACTAGAAACATTTTCTCTAGTAGTACTGCTAATTTTCGTAGATAATGGTTGTGTGTTAGAATTATTGTTTATATAATTATTATATTTTGGATAATATCTATAATATGGATTATTATATGGATATCCAAAGTATGGAAATCTAAACATTTTTTTACCCTTTCTAATAAATAATGACTCATTGTGAACTCACTTTAAAATATATATCTTTTTTCTATAAAAGTTAATAGTTTCAATTTTGATTATTATTATTATTATTTTTCATAATATCTGCTATTTTGGAAACGTTAAGTAAATTCATATAATTATCAAGTTTTCCCTTTTTGCTGTCACGAAGATAAGGTTTTAAAGAATTTAATAAATTTGCTCTAGGGTCATTTTTATTATTATTCATTTTTCCTAGCATAGAAGACATTTTCATTATAGTGTTCATATCAATATTGCTAAAGTCAAAATTTGAATTATTGAAATTCGTTTGATTTTCATTGCCTCCAGTAGAATTGTTATTAATATTACTATTGTTGTTATTATAGTTATTTTGATTATTATATGTATTTTCGTTATTTGAATTATCGTTATTAGTATTAGAATTTTGATTATTTTGTGCTGCAAACATTTTTGAGAAGTTTTGAATCATTTCAGGTGATATTTGCGAAATAGCGTCTGTAATATTTCCATTATCAACCATATTTTTTATATTATCCAATGTATTTTTATCTATATTCATATCATTCATAATTACTATCAATCCCTTCTTTTATTTAGTATTATTATATGTATATTAAGTTGTTTAAGATTATATGTTTATAATTATTATATGAAGTTTGATATTATATTGTTAATGTTCATTTGGACATTTTTTAAGTTATAAATATAGTTACAATTTATAATCAGTATTATCTAGTAAATATAAAATTGAAAAAATTGTAAAAATACC
>CAPNAQ010000089.1 GCA_948663505.1 uncultured Clostridia bacterium
ATTATATTTTAGAAGATACACCAAAGGTTAAAGAAGTTATAAAAATTGAAATGCAAATGGAAAATGGACAAGAAGATATTACTAAAACAAAGAAAAAAGACAGATATGCAAGATAAGAATATTAAAGGTTGTTATATCATAAGATATTGTAATATTTTAATGATTTTGGTATAATTTTATATATAATAAAATTACCAATATGATGAATTAAAATTGATTGGAGGTTAATATGAGGGTATATAGATGTGTTACAGCAAGAGAAATATTAAATAAATACAAAAAAAACACTAATAGAAAAAAGAATAATCTAACGTTAAATACTCATATATATAATCCAGAAGATGAGTATATACATTTCTTTAGATATTTAGATTTTGCAAAGTATTATTTTGAATTAGGTAAAGAGGGTAGCTATGAAGAAGAAAATGAGAATTATGTTTTGTTTATGGTTGCCAATATTCCTAATTCTATTTTAAGTAAATACTTAGGCTATGGCTTTTATAATTATTCTGATAACGTATTTAATTTTAAGAATAACAAAATTCCTATTCCTGAATATGCAATTCCAGTGAGTGAGTTCAAGGAAGATTATATTATATATATGAATAATCAAGAATCTATTTTTTCATTATATAGCAGAGGAATTAATGAACATCAAGAATTTGAAAAATATTTAGAACTTGTGCAAAAATTACATCCAGATAAGTTTAGTTGCCAAGAAATTGCTAATTTTTTAACCAAAAATAATTTATGTGAGTTGTTAGGGGTAAAAGATGATGATAAATCAGAATTAGATTTAGAAAAAGAAGCAGAAAATAAACTATCTTTAATGCAATTTCCGAAAGATAATGATATAGAAATAGAAGACATAGATACAATGATGTCACCAAATACTACAGATTGGGAAATCGGTGAATAATAATATAAAGTTGTAGATAACTACGCCAAAGCACCATATTAAAGAAAAATGGCTTGAAATAGCCACTTACAGAGACTAAAAATCTGTACACGCTTAATTAAAATAAAAAAATTAAAAGCCTTATATTTGAATGAAAAAAGAAACATATTGTATAATATTAAAAATATGATATACTTTAATAAATTGATTGATACAAATTTTTATTAATGGCAGTATTAGAAAATTATTAAAAAATAATCTTACATATATTGAGACATGTTACAGTAATATATATTAAAATTGAAAAAGGAGTAAGGAATGCTAACAAGACCACAAATAGAATCAGAACAAATGAAAGATTTAAAATATGATTTAAAAATAGAAAAGGGAATCATTATATATACAGCTTCTACAATGGAGGAACAAAGAGAAATTGCTGAATATATCAATAGTATAGATGGTGAAGATTATGAAATTTTGGATTTTTCACAAAAAGAAACACATCCAATGAAAAAAAGTATACATACAGATAGTTCTAAGATAATTATTACTAATATGCAAGAAATAGGATTTGCTCCATATTGTAAATCAGATAATAAAGCTACAATGACATTAGATGATAAAATAGAATGGTGTAATACAAATATACCTGATGAATTACTAAGAAATGAATGTACAATTTTGCAGAGCATAAATTTAATAAGAGATTCATTTTTTAGAGATAAAAAAGTTATATGTGGAATGCATCCAAAATTTTTGGACAAAATTGAATATAGACCATACTTTGATTATATAGATGATTGGCTAGATTATGTAATCAGTAAAGTGAAATTTAATGAAAGTCCTGAATTTACACAATCATTACCATTAAGTACTAGTTCTAATAATCCTAATGAAATACAAGCAAGAGATATGGTATTTGTTTTTAAAAATCGAGTAATACGTTGTCCAGATTTTAATTCTTTTAAGGAATATACAAAGGCAGAATGTATTGAGAAACTATCACAATTACCTGAAATATCTTTTCCACTAAAAATGAGAAAAGATATGGATAAAGGAAAGGAAATGGAGTAAATTATGAATGGTCAGTATGCTGAGGCATTAACAGAAGTTGATATGATATGTAACTATTAGGAATAATCCACAGGTGATAAAACCTGTGGATATTCTTATCATTATATATGCACTATTTTTTCTGAATCATATAATCTAAAATATAGAATGGAATTTTTACTTAATATTATAATTATTACACCATTTATTAATAGAGCAAATATTACATTTGGGACTTCTAGCAATACAAGTATTTCTCCCATGCCAAACAAGAAGGTGATTGATATCTTTTAAAAATTCTTTAGGAAAAATTTTTATTAAATCTTGTTCAATCTTTAAAGGATCAGATTCATTAGATAAGCCAGTTAAATTAGAAATCCTTTTTGCATGTGTATCAACTGCGATACCATTTGCAATACCAAAAACTTCAAGCATAATAACATTTGCAGACTTTCTACCAATACCAGCTAAAGTTTGTAAATCTTCCATATTATTAGGTACTATACCATTAAAATTTTCTAGAACTTGTTTGGCACATAATTTTATATTTTTAGCTTTGTTTTTGTAAAAACCACAAGGATGGATAATTTCTTCTAGTTCTTTTAAATCAATATCTGCAAAATCTTGGATTGATTTACATCTTTCAAAAAGTTGAGGAGTTGTTTTGTTAACTCTTTCATCAGTACATTGAGCTGAAAGCATTACTGCAACAACCATTTGAAAAGGTGTTTCAAAGTCAAGACTACAAGTCGCTTCTGGATAAGTATTTTTTAATGTTTCTACTAATTTTTTTATATCATTTTTATTCATAAAATATTCATTCCCTTCAATCACTACATTTGTTCATATGCATACAAAATTTAAAAAAATATTGTTTATAATATATTATAAGATTTATTGTAATAAAAATCAAGTAAAATATATTAACATAAAATAAGAACAATAAAATATGAAAATTAATATAATATATAAAACGAAAAGGGGGTAATAATATGTTATGTGCATTGAAAAAAACGATAGGAGTAGTATTTATAGGAATAGGATTAGGAATATTATTAGTATTGTTACTTCCATTAACAGGTTGGCTATTTATAATTGGAGTAGCTTTAGCTTGTGTAGGATTAATGTGGTTAGCTTGTTAAAATAGAAGAGGAGGGATACATATGACTATTGTTGTAAAAAAAGTTCCGAAATTTTTAAGAGGATTTGTAAAACTTATATTTGGAATAAAAGAATAAAAAATAAAAAAGAGCTTATGCTCTTTTTACTTTACCATTTTTTAAACATTTTGCACAAACGTGAATTCTTTTTGGTTCACCATTTTCTATTATAGCTTTAACTCTTCTTAAATTTGGATTCCAAGTTCTTGGACTTCTTTTACTTATATGTGAACGAGTAATGCTAAGTTTTTTTCCATTACTTTGTGTTTTTCCACAAACTGCACATTTAGCCATTATCTTTGCACCTCCTAATTTTTTTAATAAATTGACTGTTATTAAGTTTATCATAAAAGAATAAAAAAAACAAGTATTTTTTTACTTAAGTTTTGGTTTTTTTGTAAAATAGTATTATTTAGAAAAAAGATATATATTTAAAAGCTCTTTTTACCAAGGCGTTAAGATAGTAAAAGTTCAAAGTATAAAGACACACTATAACGAGTTAAGTGAATGACAAATCACTGTCAAACTCACTTTGAAATATATATCTTTTTCTATAATCAATTTTATATAATAAAAAACCGAAACTTAATTTTTCTTAAATATAAAAAAAAACCTTGCAAAATAAGAAAAATATGATATAATGTAAAAGCTATTAAGAATAAAATAATACATACTGAAAAGGTGAAAGGATTGAATTAACAATGAAATGTAAAGTAGAAAAAACAGAAAATGCAAATGAAGTAAAATTAGAGTTAACAATAGAAGCTCAAAAATTTGATGAAGCAATACAAAAAGTATACTTTAAAAGTGCAAAATACTTCAATATACCAGGATTTAGAAAAGGAAAAGCACCAATGAAAATAGTAGAAAAATACTATGGGAAAGAGATTTTTTATGAAGATGCATTTAATGAAGTTGTACCAGAAGAACTAGAAGAAGCATTAAAAGAAAATAATATAGAAGTAGTAAGTAAAGCAGATATTGATGTAACACAAATAGAAAAAGGTAAAGATCTAATATTTACTGCCATATTCCAAACAAAACCAGAAGTTGAGCTTGGAAAATATAAAGGTATAGAAATACCAAAAATAGAGTATAATGTATCAGATGAAGATGTAAATCATGAACTAGGACACATGCAAGATCATAATTCAAGATTAATAGCAGTAGAAGATAGAACTGTTGAAAAGGGAGACATTACAACAATAGATTTTGAAGGAACTGTTGATGGAGTTGCATTTGAAGGCGGAACAGCAAAAGGTTATGAAATAGAAATAGGAAGTAATACATTTATACCAGGATTTGAAGATCAAATAGTAGGAATGAAAATTGATGAAGAAAGAGATATAAAGGTGAAATTTCCTGAAGAATATTTTTCAAAAGAATTAGCAGGAAAAGACGCAGTATTCAAGGTAAAATTACATGAAATAAAGAAAAAAGAATTACCTGAATTAGATGATGAATTTGCAAAAGATGTAAGTGAATTCGATACACTAGAAGAATTAAAGAAAAGCATTATAGAAAGATTAGAAAAAGAAAATAAAGAAAAACAAAAATATGAAACAGAAGATGCTGTTATAAAAGCTGTATGTGAAAATATAAAAGTTGAAATCCCATCAGGAATGATAGAAACAGAAACAGAGGACATGTTAAAAAACTTTGAGACAAAAATATCATATCAAGGAATTAAATTAGAACAATATCTTCAAATAATGGGGAAAACAACTGAAGAAGTAAAAAAAGAATATGAACCTCAAGCAATTGAAGCTATAAAATCTAGACTTATGTTAGAAGCAGTAATAAAAGCAGAAAAAATAGAAGCAACAAAAGAAGAAGTAATAGAAAAAGTAAAAGAAATGGCTAAGAATTATGGAAAAGAAGATAATGAAGAATTTTTAAATAATGAAAATGTAAAAAAATACATAAAAGCTTCAATAGAATCAGAAAAAGCTCTAGAATTTTTAGTTAAAAATGCAAAAATAAAATAATTTAACATAAAAAGAAAGGTTGGGGTAGAAAGCATTAAATTCATTACCAACCTTTTTTAAAATTAGACCAAAAGACCAATGGAGACATTCTTAAATTGGTCGAATTAATATAATAAATATAATTTAAAAAATTTCGACCAATTTAAGAATGTCTACATTAGTCTGGTCGAACTATAAGGAGGAATAAAAATGTTAGAGAAGAATAGTTTGGTACCTTATGTAATTGAACAAACAAGTAAAGGAGAAAGATCATATGATATTTTTTCAAGATTATTAAAAGATAGAATAATATTTTTAGGAGAAGATGTAAATGCTACATCTGCAAGTTTAGTAATAGCACAATTACTATTTTTAGAATCAGAAGATCCAGATAAAGAAATATCATTATATATAAATTCACCTGGTGGATCAATAACAGATGGAATGGGAATTGTTGACACAATGAATTATATAAAAAGTCCAGTATCAACAATATGTGTAGGATTAGCTGCAAGTTTTGGAGCAGTATTATTAGCAAATGGGGAAAAGGGCAGAAGATTTGCAACACCAAATTCTGAAATATTAATACATCAACCACTAATAGGAGGTCAAGGTGGAGGAATTTCAGGTCAAGCTACTGAAATAAAAATTCATGCAGATCATATGATTAGAACAAGAGAAAAATTAAACAAATTATTAAGTAATAAAACAGGTCAATCTATTGAGACAATAGAAAGAGATACAGAAAGAGATCATTATATGACAGCTGAAGAAGCTTTAAAATATGGTTTAATAGATGGAATTATGGATAAAAGAATATAGAAAAATATAAAATTTAAAATAAGTAAAAAATTTTCAAATCAAGATTGTGACTTAGGAAGGGAATGATATTAAATATGACAAAAAATGACACACCAAAAAGTGTAAGATGTTCATTTTGTGGGAAAGCACAAGAAAATGTAAGAAGAATAGTAGCAGGACCAGGAGTATATATATGTGATGAATGTGTAGATTTGTGTACAAGTATAATTGAAGCAGAAGGATATGAAGAAGATGAAGAATATACATTAAATAACTTAGATAAAATACCAAATCCTAAAGAAATAAAGAAAATATTAGATGACTATGTAATAGGACAAGAAGAAGCTAAAAAAACACTATCTGTTGCAGTATATAATCATTATAAGAGAATAGCTCATGAAGAAAGTACAGAAAAAGAAGATGTCGAAATTCAAAAAAGTAACATATTGTTATTAGGACCAACTGGCTGTGGAAAAACACTTCTTGCAAGAACATTAGCTAAAATATTAAATGTGCCATTTGCAATAGCAGATGCTACAACATTAACAGAAGCAGGATATGTTGGTGAAGATGTAGAAAATATTTTGTTAAAGTTAATACAAGCATCTGATGGAGATATACAAAAAGCAGAAAAAGGTATAGTATATATAGATGAAATTGACAAAATAACAAGAAAATCTGAAAATTTATCAATAACAAGAGATGTAAGTCGGAGAAGGAGTTCAACAAGCACTTCTAAAAATTATAGAAGGAACAGTAGCATCTGTACCACCTCAAGGTGGTAGAAAGCATCCAAATCAAGAAATGCTCCAAATAAATACAGAAAATATATTATTTATCTGTGGAGGAGCTTTTGAAGGATTAGAGAAGATAATAAATGAAAGAATAGGAAAAAAAGGTATTGGATTTGGAACAAAAATAGAAAGTACAAAAGAAGTAAATAAATATGAAGTATTTCAAGAATTATTGCCACAAGATTTACTAAAATTTGGATTAATTCCAGAGTTTATAGGTAGATTACCAATAATAGCAACACTTAGAGATTTAGATAAACAAGCATTAATAAAAATTGCTACAGAACCAAAAAATGCATTAATAAAGCAATATCAAAAATTGTTAGAAATGGATAATGTTGAGCTTGAATTTGATGAACAAGCATTAGATTCTATTGTTGATAAAGCCATAGAAAGAAAAACTGGTGCAAGAGGTTTACGTTCTATAATTGAAGAAATTATGAGAGATATAATGTTTGAAATACCTTCAACTCCAAATATATCTAAATGTGTTATAACTAAAGAAACAGTTATAGATAAAAAAGCTCCAGAACTTGTTATAGATGAACTTAAAAAAGAAAATAAAGAAAAAAAGAAAAGACATATTCCAAATAAAAAGGGTAAAGAAACAGCTTGATTTTAATTCATTAGAGAAACTTTTTATAAAAATTTAAAAATATAAAAAAATAAA
>CAPNAQ010000090.1:0-4041 GCA_948663505.1 uncultured Clostridia bacterium
TGAAGAAATAGAATAAAAAATTTCTTAAATAAAAGATATGACAAAATAAAAGAATATTGTTAAATGTAGATTAAATTTTATATAAAAAACAAAAAGGAGGAAAATATAATAAATACAATTTTATTAAATAAATTAAAAAAGAATATTGATGAAAAAATAGAAGAAATTAGAGGAATTGAAGAAGATCTTAAAAGATCTTTTTTTCTTTTGGAAAGGAAAAATGAATGTGTGCAAGAATGATAATAAAGCCAGAATATAAAGAATTTGTAAAAATGCTTAATATAGGAAATGGAAAATATGATATAAAAGAGATATTTGAAGATTTTATTATATTATCTACTATTGCTATAAAAAATGTATATGATTATAAACAAGAAGATGAAGATGTTTATTTGGGAATAATAAATAAATATAAAAAGCAAGAGCAAAAAATATTTGCAGAATTATTAGGTATGTATATGTTATTAACTATAAAACAAGGAGAAAATTTTCAGGACATTTTAGGAGAAATATATATGAGTATAGGAGCAACAAACAACTCATTAAATCAATTTTTTACACCAATACATGTATCTGAATTAATAGGCGAATCTATAATGAATATTGAAGAGTTAGAAAATGAAAATATTATAAAAGTATATGATCCATGTTGTGGAAGTGGTTCGCTTATCTTAGGATATGCTAATTCAAATAAGTATAAAATAAAGGATTTCTCAAAGAAAATTGTATTTTTTGCAAGAGATATAGATTTTAAATGTATGTGTATGACTTTTTTGCAATGTACATTAAATCAAATACCAGCACAAATTATTTTAGGAAATGCACTAACTGAAGAAACTAAAAAAGTATTATATACACCTGAATTTGTAAGAGAAAATTGGTTTGAAAAATTAGATGAGGGGAGGAAAATAGCATGATGAAAGCAAGTCCTAAGGAGAAGGAATATAAAGAAATTATAAAAAGATTACAAGAATTGGAAGAACGAAATGGAGTATATGATATAATGACTATCTTTCAAGATTTTATATTAATGATTACAATTGCTATTAAAAATACATATGATTATAATGAAGAAGATCAAGAGAAATATATTGAAATAGCAAAAAAATACAAGGAAGAAGAAATAATGGAGTTTGATAAATTGTTAGTTCTTCTTACAAAAATATATACAGAGCAAAAAGAAATACATGATGTATTAGGTCAAATATATAAAGATTTAAAGTTAGAAAATAAAATAAATAATAATTTTTTTTTACCATTGGGAGTTGCAAATGTACTTTCAGGTGTTACTATTGATAATGAAATTGATAAAATTCAAGAAAATTTGAAAAAGAAAGATTTTATTTCCATTTATAATAGTAATTGTAATTCTGGAACAGTTATTTTAAATTTTATAGAAAGAACTAAATTAAAAATAGAAAATTATTTAGAAAAAATAGTATTTACTGCTGAAGATACAGATATAAATTGTATTTGTATGACATTTATTCAATTAACAATGAATAAAATACCAGCACAAATTGTTTTAAAGAAACGAGTATCTAAGGAGATAATAAAAATATTATATACACCTGAATTTGTAAAAGGAAATTGGTTGGAAAAATTAAAAAATATGGAGAAAGAAAGATGATAAGAGATGTAAAAGAGATTGTTCAATATTATAGAAATAAAATAAAAGATAATAATAGTAAAATAAAACAATTAAGAAACCAAGCAACAGAATATGAAACAATTATAGATGTTATTACAAGAACAGATATTAATAGTCAAATATTACAAAATTATAAAAGCAAAATAGAACAATGTTCCAATAAAATTGATGATTATTTGGAAGAGAATAAACATAATCACGATTTGATTATTACTATGAAAAAAGTAAACAAAATAATAAAGAATAAATAAAGGAGGTCAGTATGTCAAATAGATATAAATTTAATGTAGATGATGAAAAAATAGAAATATTAAAAAAAGGGACAATAAAAGATAGTGTGAATACTGTTTTATTAATATTTGAAAGAGATATAGGTAAAGCAGTATGAAACATATTGTTTGTTTCAGTGGTGGAAAAGATAGTACAGCAATGTTATTAAAAATGCTAGAAGAAAATAAAACAGTTGATTATATTGTTTTCTGTGATACAGGGAAAGACTTTGAAGAAATGCTTGAACATATTGAAAAGGTGAGAAAATATCTAAAAAATAATTATAATAAAGAGATTATAACTCTAAAACCAAAAAGGAGTTTTGATTACTATATGTTCGATCATATAAAAACAAAAGGAAAAAATAAAGGAAAAAAAGGTTATGGATGGCCAACTATGTTTTGCAGATGGTGTACTAGCAATCTAAAAAATAAATTAATAGATGACTTTGCAAAACCATTTAGACAAGAAGGGTATTTTGAATATGTGGGGATAGCTTATGATGAACCTAAAAGGATCAAGGAGAAAAGCTATCCTTTATATTATGAATGGAAAATGACAGAAAAAGATTGCCTAAAGTATTGCTATGAGAAAGGTTTTCATTGGAATGGACTATATGAACACTTTGATAGATTAAGTTGTTGGTGTTGTCCATTAAAAAATCTAAAAGAACTAAAAGTAATGTATCAATACTATCCTAAACTTTGGAATAAATTGAAGGATATGGACAATAGAAGTTTTAATAGATTTAGAGCTGATTATAGTATTGAACAATTAGAAGAAAAATTTCAAAAAGAAAATTTAAAGAAAGTTAGGCTAATCAAAGAATACCCATTATCCAATATTTCAAGTAATTGGATAAAAGAATGTTACGAAATATACAATAAGGATGAAATAGAAGAATAGGGGGAAAAATGGATAGTGAAATTTATAATAAACTTAGCATTATTAATGTAAAGAACAAATTAGGTTTAGGAGAAATATGTGCTAAAGGTGATAACATTTATGTTAGATGTCCATTTTGTTCTGAAAAAAATGAAAGTAATATGAAATTAAATGTAACGAATGATAGTTACTATTGTAGAAGATGTGGAGAAAGTGGTTTTGCGATTGGATTATATGCTAGAGCTAATTATATAAGCAATAAAACAGCTTATAAAAGATTATTACAACAAGAAGCGGATATGACAACAGAATTAGTTGAAATAAAAAAGTCAGAAAGAAGAACGGATGAAGAAATTAGTTTGGTATATAAATATTTTTTAAAAATGCTAGGATTAACCAAAAAACACTATGAAATATTAACTGAATTAGGATTTTCTAAAGATGAAATAATAAAATATTCTTTTAAGAGTATACCACAAAGAGAACACGAAAAAGTAGAAATATGCAATAGACTAAGAAAAGGTGGATTGGATTTAAAAGGAATACCAGGATTTTTTATTAATAAGCAAATGAAATGGACATTTAAAAGTCATAAAGGATTTTTTATACCAGTTATATATAATAATAGAGTAAATGGACTTAGAGTTCATTTAGAACAGGAATATAAGTTTAAAACAACAGATATATGGTTTAGTAGTAGTAATGAATATAGAGGAGCTAATGCTAAAAATAATATATTGATATTAACACCAGCAAATAAAACAAGCTTAGAATTAATTGATAATGATAAAAAACAAGAACAAGATATTATTATTGCAAGTGAAATGTTATTAGCTTATAAAGCACATAGCATATATGATAAACTTACTATAGGATTACCTAATACAATATCCAAGAAGCAAGCAAAAGAGATATTAAACAATATATCAATAAAAAAAGCAATAGTTTTTTTAGATAAACATACAATGTTTGTAGATCCATATCCAATTTATAACTATCTATTAAATCAAATAGATGAAAACAAAGAAGAAATAGATATAATTTTTAATAATGTAGATATGGCAAATATAAAAAATAAAGACATTATTGAAACTGTATAGAAAGGAAATAAAAATGCAATTTAATAGTAAAGGAGATATAAGATATAGTAAAGAAGAATTAAAAACTTTAAGAAAAACAGTGAATTATGTTAAAAATTTAGATTTAAAAAATAAAAAAAAATCTATAAGTAAAAA
>CAPNAQ010000090.1:4081-4848 GCA_948663505.1 uncultured Clostridia bacterium
ATTAATAAAAACTAAAAGTAGAGCAAAATTTGCTCTATTTTTAAAGGAGGAATAAAGAAGATGTCTCATTTTTCAGTAGCAGTTTTTACAAATAAATATACATCAGTAGAAGAGCTATTAGAACCATTTTATGAAGAAATAGAAGTTGAAAGATACATAGCATTAACAAAAAAAGATATTATTCAAAGAGAAAAGGAATGGATTAGATACTTAAAAACAAAATATAAAGAGTATATCAAAGATAAAACAAAATATAGAAGAGAGCATTATAAAAATATTGCACATTTAAGATTAATAAAGAAAGTACCTGAAATGACTAAATGGACAGATGAAAAATTATATAGACATGGAATTAGATTATATGATGAAAATGAAATTTCAGAAAAAGGCGAAATATATTCTACTTACAATCAAAATTCTAAATGGAATTGGTATGATATTGGTGGTAGATGGAGTAATATGCTTATTATAAAAGAAAAAAATAATATAAAACATGTTAATTCTGCAAAAGTTAAAGATATAAGATGGGATTTAATGAAAGAGCAAAATAGAAAAAATATGAAGCCATATAATAAATATTTGGAAGAATCATACTATCCTAAAAAATATATAAAAGAAAAATTTCCTAATGAAGAAATTTATATTAATTATATGACTAACTTTAATACTTATGCTGTTTTAATGCCAGATGGTGAATGGTATGAACCAGGAAAAGTGGAAATATGGGGTATATCTAGTGCAACATTAGAAGAAGAAAGTAAATTTGC
>CAPNAQ010000090.1:4858-7332 GCA_948663505.1 uncultured Clostridia bacterium
AATGAATATGAAGAAAGGTTTTTAAAAAGTGCAAATCCAGAATGGACTTTAACTATTGTAGATTGCCATATATAAAGATATATGTATTTTGTCTTAGAAAAGAAGGTGATTTATTTGGAAGAAAATAAAAATTATATTCCATATATTATTACAATGTATGGAATGTTAGAAACTAATAAAGAAAATATTGAAGACATAAAAGAAGAATTAGAAGGAACTAATATTCAATATTTAATTAATAAAGCAGATAGTAAATACATTGAATTAGATGAAGTAGAATTATGTAAAAATAAGAATATTAAAAAACGGAGGCATGAAATGAATATAGAAATTAGTAGTAACGTAAATGAAATATCTATTGAAAATATAGAATTACTTGTACATTCCATATCTAAAGAAGAAATAAAAACACAAAATATCAAAAGAATAAATAAATGTATAGAAAAATTAAGAGAAACGATAAGTAAGTCATATAGTAAATTAATGATTGTATTTGATGGATATAATAATGATTCAAGAGAAGTATATGAAATAGAAGAAATACGAAAATATGTAAGTAAATTGTTTAATGAAAATGAAGATTTATTTTATTTTTTAACTAATATAGGTCAGAATAATAAAATATTACTTATCTGTATGAGTGATTTTCATAAAATTAAAAATAGAGATAGTATAACTGTTGATACTGAGTATAAAATAAATTCTATGTTGAAAGACAGAATATTCAAAGGAATTCTAACACATGTAAAAAATGATAATAGAAAATTAAATACAATATTAGAAAATTTATTTATTAGAAATGAAACATAAAGATATATTAGTATACTAATAAAACCTTAAGTAGAAATAAAGCATTTTGTGCTTTATTTTTGCTTATTCTTTGTGCTAATTATGAAAAATACGAATAGTTCTTGTATTAAATAAATAATTATGATAAAATAGCAAAAAATGTAAAAACTTGAACTATTTTGAAAAATAATAAATTAATATAGTAGTAATAAGTTTATAGGTAAATTCTTTATTAAAAAATTAAATATGTTATACAAAGTAAAAGTAATTAAAAATGAAACTTATGCAAAAAAAAAATAATCTATGTATAGATTATTTTAATTACCTTCGTGAGTAATAAAATATTGTATTAATGTAAGCACAGCATCTTTTTGATAGTCAGTCAAAAGGTTAATTTGCTGTTCAATATGTTCGCTTTTATCTAAAGAATCTTTGAAAAAATCTTTAAGAAGTTGGTTAGGAGTTGTGTTTAATGCTTTACAAATGTTTATTAAATTTAATAAACTTGTACCAGATTTTGCTGATTCAACATCTTTTAGAAAAGATAAAGAAATATTAGCATCTTCAGCTAATGCATCTTGTGTAAGTTCAGAAGATAGTCTAGAGAATTTGATATTTTTACTTAATACATTTCTTATTTTTTCATCATTTATATTTAGTTGCATAATTACCTCTTTTTAATAGTATATTCAAATAATAACATTTTATTTTTTAATATTAAATATGTATAGAATATACTTTTGGTATGTATGATATGCACTATAAAAAGATTATAGAAAATTCAAAAATTAAGATTATAATTGTAGATAATAATGTACTAGAAGAATTTATGAAAAATAACTTCTGAAAAAATAGAAGAGAAAAATAAGGAGAAATAGTAGTGAATGGAATAATTAAAATATTAATTGCAAATGATAATAATAGATTAACAAAAATAATTCAAACATATATTCAAAAGCAAGAAGATATGAAGATAGTTGGAATTGCAAAAAATGGAAAAGAAGCAATTGAAATTATAGAAGAAAAGAAACCAGATGTTGCCATAATAGATATAATAATGCCTTATATAGATGGATTAGGTGTTTTAGAAGCAGTAAAACAAATGAAAAAAGAGGATAGACCTATATGTATAATGACATCACCAATAGGAAATGAAAGAATTGTACAACAGGCAATTGAACTTGGAGCAGAATATTTTTTTAAGAAACCATTTGATTTAGAAAATATGATAACTTTGATTAGAAGATTTACAAGTTCAAATGCACTTAGTAATGTAGAATATAATTTGGAACAGCAATATAAGCAAGGAGTTATTGATATAAATAAAAAAGAAGAATTAGAGGTTGTAGTTACAAAAATTATACATCAAATAGGAATACCAGCACATGTTAAAGGTCATTCATATATAAGAGAAGCTATAATTATGAGAGTGAATGATATTAGTGATATTAAAGAAACTGATAAGGTTACAAAAATATTATATCCCAAGATTGCAAATAAATTTAAAACAAAACCATCTTGTGTAGAGCGTGCAATTCGTAATGCTATTGAAATTGCTTGGGATAGAAAACAACAAAATCAAATAAGAGTTGAAGAAATATTTGGAAATACAATTTTATCAACTAAAGGGAAACCGACTAATAGAGAATTTATAGCAGCAATTGTAGATGAAATAAAAATTAAAT
>CAPNAQ010000091.1 GCA_948663505.1 uncultured Clostridia bacterium
ATTTGATATTGTTTCTAATCTATTATTTTCTACTAAGAATCTCCTTTAATATAATAAAATAATTAGTTTTCAAATTTACTTTTATTTTCTTTAAAAAAATTATAATATATCTTCATATTTTCTAATTCATGCCATTTCTTTGTTACAACAGGAACTGAATCTAGATCATATATTTTAGCATTTGGTATAGATAATAAAAATGGAGAATGTGTTGCTATTATAAATTGGCACTTATAAAATCGACTTAATTCTAATATTAACTGTATTAATTCAATTTGAAACTTTGGTGACAAACTATTTTCTGGTTCATCTAATAAGTATAGGCTATCTTCTTTTAACTCTTTGTCAAAAAACTCTAATGATGTTTGTCCATTGGAAAATTCTTTTGCATTTTCTTCAATTCTACTTTTTATAAATTTACTTTGAGTTTTATTTCTAGTTTCAACTGAGATCCTTAAATCTTCTAAAGAAGAATAGTTAATAGAATCATATTTATACTGCATATATTGTTTTTCTAATTCTTTTCTTTGATTATTCTTTTTTTGATTTTCTATTCGTTTAGACAGAATATTTTCAAATATATCTTCACTAAAAATAATTTTACTTCCTAAAGGAATATTATTTTCTAAATAATAATTACATTTTGTTGTATACATCTCAAAATAATTGGATTTAACTAATGGCTTTTTCCTTCTAATTACACTTTTATTGTTATTAATTGTCTCAGTTATAATATTAAGTAAAGTTGATTTTCCAGAACCATTATCACCATAAAAAATTGTAATTGGATCAAATTCTATATTGAAAAGCTGTTTTTCTAAAAATATATGAAAAGGATAGTAACTCCAGTCTTCATTATTAAGTAATTCAAATTTCTCTAAATATATCATTTTTTATCACTCCTTCTATTTCTATTTGATTTTTTGTCTATTGTCGTTGATATAATTTATACACTGTAATCGGCTTTTCTTTGTATTTCCAGCCTTATATATTGGCATTGTATAACCTCATTAACATATAAGGCTTGTATTTTGAATTACATTTACATATTATCATACAAAGTCTTTAAAAATCAACCTTTGTATCAATTTTCTATAATATTTTTTTATCTTATTTTTTCTACTCGATACATTTGTTACAAATGCTGTAACATTTTTCTATTCTTACTCTCCCAATCTTTTTAAGAAATTTGTTACAAAACAAAAGTAAATAAAAAAATCAACCAGATTTTATTTTCTGATTGATTTTTTATCTATCTGTTCAATTTAGTTAGAACAGATACGTCGTTGGTGTGGATGAGAGGACTCGAACCTCCACGTCGTTGACACTGGTTCCTAAGTACAGTTTTGAGTTTATTATTTATAATTTGTTATTGATTTTTAACATTATATAAAATTTCTGTAATCATTATAGCTGTAAATATTTTAAGAATAAATACTTACTCTATCTTTACTTTTTGAATTTTTTAAGTTTTATGTAAAAATTCAAAAGTGTTAGAAAATTGAATAAATTTTGTTAGAAAATATAAATTAAGAGTATAACAGTTGCTACCTATAGAAAAATATAATAAAAAATTTTGTTGTTAAAAATTTTATAATTTTTCATAACATTTGTGTTGATTTTGTGTATAAAATGTGATACAATACATATAATAGAGTATAGGAGGTGTTTATTATGGCTAAGACAGACACTTTGCATATAAGAGTAGAACCTACTGTTAAACAAAGGGCTGAAGAAACATTAAATGATTTAGGATTATCTATTACTGAAGCTATTAATGTATTTTTAAATCAGGTTATATTAAATGATGGTATTCCTTTTGAAATTAGAAAACCTAGATTTAATAAAGAAACTATACAAGCAATTGAAGATACTAAAAAGGGCAAAAACTTAAGTAAAACTTTTGATAGTGTAGATGAAATGTTCGAGGAGTTGGATAAATAGTGCTAAAAGTTAGATATAGTAATCAATTTAAGAAAGATTATAAATTAATTCAAAAGAGAGGTTATGATGTAAATAAACTAAAATATGTTGTTCAACTATTAGCAGAAGGAAAACCCTTACCTGCTAAATATAAAGATCATTATTTAACAGGTAATTATAAGCGGCTTTAAAGAATGTCATATTCAACCTGATTGGCTTTTAATTTATACTGTTGAAAATGATAAAATAACATTAACTGTTTCTAGAACAGGTTCTCATTCTGATTTATTTTAATCTATAAAAATTTAGGAGTAGTTTAAGAAAAACTACTCATTTTTTGTTATCTCAAATAAATTTATATATATTGTACGTAGAATTACATTCAAATCCTAATTTTTTTGCTAAACCTACAGACCATAAATTAGCAGCATCCCAACTAATTTTCTTATTTTCTTCTAAACATTTTAATATTAATTTTGAAGCTAAGACAGTTGCTATTCCTCTTCTTCTATACTCATCTTTTACCTTTATATTTACTTCTATTCCATCTTTATAGAATATATTAGATGATGCCACACCTATAATTTCATTGTTATAAATACAACAATAGCCAACTCCATTTTTTTCGTAGTTATCAGTAATATTAATAAATTTTTCTTCTTTAATTTTTTCAGCTATATTTTATCTATTAATTCTATATGATACTCTTTTTGTGCTTTTTCTATATATTCTTGCAATTTTTGCTTATCAAATAGTGGATTTTTTTTTATAGAATATCTTTCAAGTTTATTTATATTATCTTTAAAAATTTCTTCAATAATATTTTTTAAGCTATCACTTGGAATTATTATGTATTGTTTTAATTTATTATCAATAAATTTGTGTAAATCTTCTTTTCCTATATTACCACTCATAAAACAATATTTTCTAAAAATAAGAATAGCAAAATTTGGATTAAATATATTATCCGTATATGCTTCTCCCATCATTCCATCTAAAACACTATTTCCCATATAAAATCTAATATCTTTGAATAAATTTCTAAGTTTTTCTAAATCTTTATTTCTACTTTTTGTATCATAATTAATCTCCTCGTTTGATTTTTTATTTAATTAACTAACTTATAACATAATTATTTTAAAAAATCTAGTAGTACACTTAGTGAACATTTGTAAAATTTCAGTTCACTCGGTGTACTAAATGGAAATGTTTTTAATTTTTAACAATCAATAACATTTTTTAATCAGTTCACTTGGTGAATTTATGCATCATATTTGCTTAAAATTTTTGTTTCTTTATTAACTCTTGAAGGCTTGTCTTTCAATGTGTATAGGCATTGCATTAAGCATGCTTTCCTGCCTTTAGTATTCACTTTAGTTCACTCGATTAAATTTTATTTATGTCTACTTAATTTTGCATACTTATCCTTAAATCCTCTTAATTGAAAAATAATGTGCTTTTAAAATTTAGTCAAGGTTGTGCGATAGCACATTTACTTTAACCTTGACTTGATTTTATAAAGCACATTAGAATTATATATAGGATTTATTCTTTATATTCTATATCTTCTTTATTATATTCTTCTGGACTTAATCCAATTCTTTTTTTCATATATTTTAGTACAAGTAAAATAACAATTAGTCCAACAATTCCTATTATTAAATATGATGTGCTTGTGTTATAAAATTCTAATAATAATCCACCTAAAAAGCTAATAACTATTTCTCCAATATTTTTTATTAAATTACTTGTCGATAAAATTTTAGTCCTAATATTTTCATTTGTGAAATTAGTAACATATTTATCTTCTAATACCCAATAAGGTCCTCTAAAGAAATGATGTATGAAAAATGCAAATATAACTATTATAATTGTAAAAGAAAAATTTAAATTTAAATTAGCAACAATTCCAACTATAATAAAAGATAAAAATATTGGCACAGATATAAACCCTAGTGTCTTATTTTTAAAAGTATTATGTATTTTATCTTGATATAGTATTGAAAAAGATTGTACAAGAGTTAATATTGCAAAAATAATACCAAAATATTGTTTTGGCATTTGTAATTCTGTTAATAAACTTTTTTCATAGGTAGAAATCATCATTAATACACCGCTAAATATAGATATAAACAGAAATAATGATTTCAATCTTTTTGACTTTATAATAAATTTAAAACATTGTTTAATCTCTTTTATTGATTTTGAAATTGTAATTTGTTTTTCTGTTTTCTCTACTTTTACATCTTCAAATCTATATGCTAAAATTACAGCTAATATAGATATTAGGCTAGATAAAATAAGTGGAATATATGGATTAATAACAAATAAATATCCTGCACATATCGATGTAACTGCACTTAGTGCATTACTTAAAGAGGATCCTTTAGCATTTATATTTGCAAATGAGTTTTTACCGTTACATATTTTTGTAGAATCATATAGTAATGTATTTCTAGCAATATCTTTTATAGCGTTTCCAAAAGCAGACATGAAGTATGCAATAACTAAAAATGTAAAATTATTTATAAAAATCATCATTATTATCTGAATCGTTGCAAAAGTAGTTCCCAAAATTAATGATTTTCTACTTCCAATTTTTTCAATTAGAATAGTAGCTGGTATTTGAAGTAATAATAAAAATAGAGAATATATGGATTCAGCATACATTACTTTTGCAGGAGCAATCCCTTTTACTTCTGTTAAAAATAAAAATATAATTGCACTATAAAACAATGGATCCCATCCAAATCCTTTATATAACGGAAATATTCTTCTATTATATTTCATTGCAATTTCTTGTTTCATTCATTTCTCCTTTGTATTTTATATAATACTTATTTTTAATTCTTTGTATAATTCATAATAAATAATTAACTTTTCAACGCAACCATTTATATTCCGCATATCGGTCAGTGGAAAACTTATTAATAATTTATCATACATTCATCTAATTTTCAATCATTTTTTTCTTGTCTTTTGGATATATTTCTATGTTTTAAGAAAATAAATTTGAATTTACTTTTAGAAAAAAGGGAAAAAAAACGGAATTGATTTTGGAAATTTCACCTATTATACTTTCAATAAAGATATTTTTTGAAAGAAGGTATAAATATGGACAAACCAACTTATAATTCAATTTTCAATGATTATCCAGATTTAGTAGATTTTAACCAAATGCGAGAAATGTTAGGAAATATCGGACCAACACTCGCTTATAAACTTTTAAGAAATGGAACTATAAAATCTATTAAAGTTGGCAGAGCTTACAAAATTCCAAAAATAAATATAATTAGCTATCTAATTCAAAACTACTAGGAATTTTCTACAAACCTATGGTATAATACAAATGCTATAGGTAAGTAAACTATTATACGGAAAGGAGGAACATTGGTAACAGGTAGCTTACAAGTAAAAGGGCTAGTTTATTATGTTGTTTTAAATCTATATCCAAATAATAAGAGAAATCAAAAATGGATACCTACTACTGTTATAGCTGATGGTAAAAAAGTAAATCAAATAAAAGCTGAAAAGTTACTTTCAGATATTCGTATGATTTACGATAAAGATTCTTACATAGACAACAAGAAAACAGCTGAACAATTATTAGAAGAACAAAATCAAAGCAAAACTACAGCATTATCTTTATTACCTAAAATTAATAAAGATAATCAAATAGAACAACTTTGTTTAAGTAATCAAACTTTATCGAATGAAGACGAATTAATAATTACCAAATGTTTATCTGCTTGGTATAACATATCAAAAGAAGAAATGATAAATTCTTTAATGAGTATTATTAAAGAAAATCCAAATACTCATTTAATTAAAAAGATTATTACAGATTTAGTTAATAAATTATCAGATGATCCGCGAGAACAAAGACTTCAAAAAATAGGACATTATCATAATATGCTATTTAGTAATTATATCAGACAATGGCTTAAGTCTATTCAAAATCAAGTTGCTAAAAGCACCTATAAAGGATATTACGACCATGTTAATTGTAGAATGATTCCTTATTTTGAAAATGAAGAATTACTTTTAAAAGATGTTACATTAGCTGATATTTACAATTATATTGAATATCTTTTTAGTGAAGGTTTAAAGCCTAATACTGTAAAACATCATAGGTCAATTCTATCTTGTATCTTTACTAGAACAGTTGAACAAGAATTATTTGAATACAATTTTATTAATAACTTAAAACCTATTAAATCAGACCACTATATTGGTAATTTTTATAAACACGAGGAATTATTACATCTATTTGAAATTGCAGAAAATACCACTATTCGCCTAGAAGTTATTATTGCAGCAGTTTATGGATTAAGGCGTGAAGAAGTTTTAGGCTTAAAATGGGATTGCATTGATTTTACAAGAAAAACAATTACTATAAAACATACAGTTCAAAGATTTAAAATTAATGGTAAAACACAGTTTGTGTTTAAGAATAAAACAAAATCACAATCATCTTATCGTACATTACCATTATTTGATTTTATAGAAGTTTTATTAAATGAATATAAAGAAATGTATGCCGAATATAAAAAGATATTTGGTAACACTTATTGTAACAAATATAAAGACTATATTTGTTTAATGCCAAATGGTGAACTTATGAAACCAGGATATTTAAGTCATATATTTTCAAAGCTATTAGAAGATAATGAATTAAAACGAATTCGTTTACATGATTTAAGACACTCTTGTGCTACTTTATTAGTGCAAAATAAAGTTCCAATTAAAGATATTCAAATATGGCTAGGACATTCTAATATTCAAACTACTATGATTTATACTCATCTAGATGAAACAAATAAAGAAGTTTCTGCACAAGTTTTGATGGCTAAATTCCAATTTATTTTGACTAATTATAATGAGAATGAAATTTATGAGATGAAGAATGAGACTTTGAATAATATCTATGAAATATAGATAATTCAAGTCAGTTTAAAGACATAGAAAAAGTTGTTGCAACCCACCAAGTTTAACAACAACCACTTACAAAATGTTAGAAAATTTTATCAAATCTGTTAGAAAAACGATAGAATTTTCTACTTATTCAATTTCTCATAAAGTTCGAAAACCTTATTTGGTGCGGATGAGAGGACTCGAACCTCCACGTCGTTGACACTGGTTCCTAAGACCAGCGCGTCTACCAGTTCCGCCACATCCGCATTTTCTATTGACATTACTTATATTAACACATTCAGCCTTTTATTGTCAATAGAATTTTTATATTTTTTTCAATTTGCTAAATAATTTGTAAATTAAAATCTAAGATATATTTTTTATATATTTTTAAATGATCTATAACTTATTTATATGTTACTTTATATACAT
>CAPNAQ010000092.1 GCA_948663505.1 uncultured Clostridia bacterium
AAATATAATTGATAAAATTAATTTTGAAAAAATAGATATTTTATTTTCTTTTATTTTATACTTCAATTTTTTTAATTGCTCTTTTATTTTTTCCATATTTTTTATTAAATATTGTTCCAATTGTACAATTTACAATATTTTTTCTCCTTATTATATTTATTATTATGGATAGAAGTTAGAATTTGGAAATTATACTTGTACAGTTTTTTTCTAATTCCAACTTCTAACTTCTAAATAATGTTTTAACCTTTGGTTGTGAATTTTAATATTTTTTATAACAAATATTCATATCAACTCTTCCCAATATACCATTTACAGTTCCTCCACTAGTATATTGCCATATTGAATATTTTCCATTATAACCTGGATTTCCACTTCTATAACTTGCAATCCAAGTATCATATTCAGATAAGTCAGACATATTTAATTTATTTGTAGCCCAATCAACATTTGTATATATTATAGGTGTATATCCTGCACCTTGTATTGTTTGACAAAATATCTTTGCTAAATATGTACGTGTACCTTTATCTAAATGTTGTGTCCTAGGTACATCTGTAGGAGACTCTAATCCTGGTGCTTCAATATCAATTGCTACAGGATATTCAATATTATAGGCTTTTATTCTTTCAATTACCCAATTTGCTTCTTCTATTGCTTCTTGTGTAGTTATTGCTTGTGTTACAAAATATACTCCTACTGGTATTCCTGCCTTCTTTGCAGCTTCTATATTAGCTCTAAATGTTGAATCTTCTCTAAAATTGCCTGCTTGTCCATATCCTCTAAATCCTACTCTTATGAATGCGAAATCTATACCTGTTCTTTTTACAAATCCCCAGTTTATATTTCCATTGAATTGACTTACATCTATTCCATGATATTCTCTTTTATATTTTGGTACTATCTTAATTCTTATTGCTTCTATTCTTTTTGCTTGTGCTACTGTTCCTGCAGTTTCTCCATCTATATACCAGTCACTCCAACCTTTATCTTGAATATGAACTTGATATTCTACTGTGTAATCATTAAGATTTTCTAATTTAATTTGGATTGCTTCAATTCTTAATGCTTTTCCTTCTGTTCCTGCTATTTCATCATTTGATACCCAATTTTGCCATCCTATTTGTTCTACATGTGTTTTATATAAAATTTTTGCATTGCTAGGTGCATTTATTAAATTAATGTTTAATGCTTCTATTCTATAATTTCTACCTTCTGTTCCTGATGTGCTTCCATCTTTTACATATCCTTGCCATCCTATTTCTTGTACATGTGATCTGTATTGTACATGTAAATCTCTATCTATAATAATTATTATTGACTCTTCTTTAATTACTTCTGATTTTGGTGTACATAATTGTATTCTTATAGTATGTCTTCCATTTGACATTTTGCTTGTATCTATATCAACTGCAAAACCTGCATTTGGATTTTCAACTGCTGTTCCATATCCAATTATGCTTTCTATTACATCATTTCTTTTTCTGTATGTAATAAATTTTTCATCAAGTGGTGTTGATTGTTCATCTAGATATACTTTTATTTTTGTGTTTGCTACATTTGACATCTTCCAACCTGATACTTTTACACTTTCAGGACTATAATATGTTGTTCCACTACTTGGAGAGTCTATATTCATTGTTCCTTTTTTTATTTTTGGTATAATTTTTATTTGCATTGCTTCTAGTCTTAGAGCTTTCCCTTCTGTTCCTGCTATTTCTCCATCTGTTCTCCAATCTTGCCATCCTATGTCTTGTACATGTACTCTATACATTATAGAGTATTCTTCTGTGGCTTCTAATTGAATTCTCATTGCTTCTAATCTTAATGCCTTTCCTTCTGTTCCTGCCATTTCTCCATTTGTTTTCCAATCTTGCCATCCTATACTTTCTACATGAACTTTATATTTGATTTTTATTCCTTCTAAATTTTGTAATTTTA
The DNA here is from genome assembly GCA_948663505.1 of uncultured Clostridia bacterium. Lineage (GTDB taxonomy): Bacteria > Bacillota > Clostridia > TANB77 > CAG-508 > CAG-269. The sequence goes on from CAPNAQ010000092.1 coordinate 1,942, forward strand.
TATCTAATGCTTCAAGTCTTAAACATCTTCCTTCTGTCCCTGCTGTTTCTTCATTTTTTACGTAGTTTTGCCACCCTATTTCTTCTACATGTGTTCTATATATTACTCCTGTTACATTTTTTACATTTGAATACATTTTATTTTGTTCTTCTTCAACTTCTTCTTTTTCTTCTACTTCCTCAACTATGTCTTCTTCAATTTTATTTTCGTTATCTTCTTTTGTTTCTTCTTTGTTTTCCTCTTCTTCATCTTTTTTATCTATTTCATTTTTTATTTCATTATTTCCTTCTTTGTCTATTGTATTATCTTTTATTTCATTTTCATTGTCAGTTGTATTATTGTTGTTATTTGTATTTGTGTCTTCTGTTATATTACTATTTTCACTACTATTTATATCATTTGCTATATTATTTTCTATTTCATTATTTTTTTCATCTTTTACTTCATTTTCTAGTTTGTTAATATATTCTTCTCTATTTTCTTTTATGTTGTTAATATCTGAAATTCCATATACTATTCCAGATAGTGTATTCATGATTAATGTTGTTAATATAATTATTGCAAAAATTTTTCTACTTTTCATATTTAATCTCTCCAATCTTTATCTTTTACAACTTTATTTTATATTTTTCTACAGTATTAGTCAATACTTTTTTCATGGAAAATTTTTCTTCATCTTTCCAATAGTTACAATTTAGTACTTTATTACTTATAATATAATTATTAAAAAAAATTACTAGAGCGAACTATCTGCTCTAGTAACTAAATTTTACTTTTTATTTATGTTCTTCGCCTTCATCAGCAGTTTTATGGCGTATTTTTCTTCTTATTAAGAAATGTGCCAAAACTACTGTTACAAAGACATATGATACAGATATTAAACCTCCAATAAAAATAGTTATTTTATCTGGCATTATTGGTAATACATAAACTATTACATAGCATGTATACCATATTGCCCCTATTATTATTTCTATCCAACTAGCCATGACACATATTATTCTCATGACCTTTAGACCTTTTGTTTCTATCTCGATACCCCAATCACCTTTAAAATAGGATAAACTAAGAAATCCTAATATAAACATAACTATTATTTCTACTTTTACTTTTAATATCATTTTTCCCTCCAAATTTTTAATATTTATGTAAACACCCATAAAGTGTAATTAAAGGAAATTTATATAAAAAGCATATTGCTTATTTTTTATCATAACACAATCTACATAAAATATCAAATTTTATGATATCTTCCAATTCATCACTACAATTCCAATAATAACCAAACTTGCACCAATTATGCCATATGTACTAATTGTTTCTTTAAAAATAATTTTAGATGCAACAAGAGTTAAAACTTGAACAATACCTGTACAAATTGGCATAATATAACTCAGATCAAACATAACAACAATTCTTGTAAATAGTAAAAAACTAAATAAATAACAAACAAGCCCTACTAAGCTAATTATACTTATTCCAAAGTTTGCATTTCCATTTTCAATAGCTAAACTACCAGGGTTTCCTCCTTTCTTCATTAAGATTAACCCTGAAAGTGTTAAAATTAAGTATATACAGATTAGAACTATTTTCATAATATTTTTTTCTCCTTTTTTCATAAATTTCTCCTTTTTTCTTACTCACTCATTATATTTTATTTGTTTCTATTGCTTTTTTGTAAAACTTAATTATAAATTTTGCTATTGGTTCAGGCCAATATCTTTTTAGCATTATCATATCTTCTTCTAATCTAATATTATTTTCAATTAAAGTAGAAGTTGCAGATTCTTCATGGATTCTGTGTTGCATTAATTCTTTTGGAATATACAAAAAATTTGCTTTATATTGTGCCATTTTATCCCAAGTATCCCAATCTAGGTCACATTTTAATTCTGTTTTATATGGATTTTCTCCTGTTATTTTTTTATTTACAGTCACACTAGGACAACAAATTGTACAGCCTAAAGATAGAATTCTTTTTTTTATAAATTGTGATTTTTTGAATATTCTTAAAGGAAATAATATAAATTTCTTTAATTTCAAATTTCTTGTAAGTGCAATTTCTTTTCCATTTTTTAATTCTCTATAATCTGTAAATGCAATAACAAAATCTTTACCATTTTCTAATTGTTTCACTATTTCTTCAAGATAATTTGGTTTATAAATATCATCTTGATGTGCAACAGTTACATAGTCAGTACTTACTTTACTTACACCAAAATTCCAATCTTGTCCTATTCCCTTTTCTCCTTCATTAACAAAAACTGGTATTTTATATTTTTCAGCTAAATTATTTATATATTCATTCGGTGTTGATGTTGTAAGTATAATATTACTTTTTACTGTTTGATCTAATACTGATTTTATACATTCTTCTAAATATTTTGATGTTTTATATGCACATATAACAAAAGTATGATTTTTAAACTCTTTCATTTATTCACCTTCTATTTTTTCTAATTCTTCTACTCTTTTTTTTAACATTGATATTTCTTGTATTAAAAGTATATTTTTATTTTCTTGTTTTGTTATTAGTCTCGTTAAATCAAATATTAAATATAAGATCACAAATATTGCAAAACAAAATATCATATTTATAGGAAGGCCAAATCCTAATGAATTTGAAATATTTTCAACAAAATTTGGAGCAATTAGTGCAATTATTAATATAACACCTATAATAGCCCAAAATATTAAATAATTTATACGCATATTTTTTCTTTTTACAGATTTTGATATACAAAATAGATATATTAATAATATTACTATTAATGCTATTTTTAATGTTGTTTGCATTATCTTTTGCCCCCTTTTCTTCTAAAACTAATACTATCTATTATTATTGCTAAAACTACTTTAATCATATAATCTGCTGGCTTCCAAAATTTACTTGTTAATGAAGAAGTTCCACCTTCTCTTTCATTCATACTTACAGGAACTTCTTTTATTTCATATTTATTTACTAATAAAGAAACTGTAGATTCAGGTTCAGGATATTCAGTTGGATAACTTTTAGCAAATTCCTCTATTACTTTCTTGTTTGCTGCTCTAAATCCAGATGTTGGATCTGTAATTTTTTTTCCACAGAATAATTTTATAAAAAATGTAATTATATTTGCACCCATTCGTCTAATAAATGTTGATTGAAATTCACTTTCTTTTTTATCTAAATAACGTGTACCAATTACCATATCAGCTTGTCCATTTATTAAAAATTCACTTATTTTATCAACATATGTTACATCATGTTGACCATCTCCATCAAATTGAATTGCTATATCATAATCATTTTCATAAGCATATTTATATCCAGTTTGTACAGCTCCACCTATTCCTAAATTATGAACAAGTTTTATATGATTTATATTATTTTCTTTTAAAATATTTTCTGTATTATCTGTAGAACCATCATTAATAACTATATAATCTAATTTATCACTAAAATTTTCTATTTTTCTGCATGTGTTTAAAATATTTTCTTCTTCGTTATATGCTGGAATTATTAGTAAAGTTTTCAATTACATTTCCTCCATCCTTTTTACTAATTTTACATTACAAAATCAAAATTTCTTGGTATTGCATATATTATAAAATATTATAATATATGCAATAAACATAGGTATCATTGCTGGTACTGTATATCTATCTATAATTGCACCAAGTGTAGAATGTAATAATACATGTAATAAACTAAATGACAATAATATTATTACTATATTAAATTCTTTTTTCTTTAAATCTGTCATCTTTTTTCTTGATTTTACATTAATTATTATACATATAATTAAAACCAATGGCAATATTAAAAAACTAATTTTTGTTATTAATATTATTATATTTTGTAATGACTTCATCAAAACATTTATTATTCTTATTGGTTCAATATCACTAGCATATGGCTCTGCATATACTTGTAATTTTTCTGATGTAGGAAATACATTTGTTAATTGTTCATTATATGTTCTAAGCCCAATCACTGCATTTTCTGCTGTTCCAAATATTGTAAAATCTGTTGTTGGCTTTGGTGTTACACCTATAAAATAAATTCTTAATATATCTGAAATACATAAATAATTATTTGTATAACTTTTAATTAATGTAGTTGGAGAAGTAAAAAATACTTTAAAAACTAATTGCATTGAATTTGTTACACTTAAGTTTTCACTATTCATAAAAATCACAAAATCTTTTGCTTTTTCATTTTTGTTTTCATATAAAATAAAATTTTTATATTTTGATTTACCTTCAATTATGTTTTTTATTTCTTGTTTATTTTTTTGACTAATTTTATAATTTTCTATTTTATCTACTTCTATATTTTCTTTTCTAGCAACTTCTTGTATTTGTGTTATTCCATTAATTAGTCCACTACTTAAAAATCCTGAAGATTCTCTATCAGCTGAAATTTTTACATTTTGTATTTTTAATAATTTATTCCATAATAACATACTAATAACTAATGTTATTAAACATATAATTATTGTAGCTGTTCTTTGTAATATATTCTTCCAATTAAATTCTCTAGAAATTGAAACTATTGTAGCAATTATTACTGGAAATAATGCTGTACCTACATATGGCTGTTTTAAATGCCATGCAAATGCTATAATTATTGCAAATATCGCTGTATATAAAATGTATTTCAATTTGTTATTTTTAAAATCAATTTCTGTCCAATTCCAAGCTAAATAACATGTTACAACAGCAATTGTTATGGCTACAAATTCGGTTAATAGTGTATGATAATATCCAAATATAATTGGATTTAATATTATTGATATTGTTACTATACATGCTAATGATATTTTCTTTGTTTTTGTATTAAAAATCTCTGCATTTTTATTTACTTTTTTGAATATTAAACATGAAAATGTTATCATTATAGCATAAAATATAAACATTAACATTAAAATTCCATCTGCATTACGTCCAAATATGCTATTTGAACAAAATATTATTAATGGAAATATTATTCCTCTTGCTACATCCCAATTTGCAAAAGTATCATTTGGAGTTAACATGTTCTCTAACCATAAATAATGTGATGTATCATATGTTATTATTGGTGAATAGCTAAAAAATACTATTGCTAGTATCACTGCAATTATTGCAATTAATAATTTTTTATTTATTACTTTCATTTTTAAACCTCTTTTTGTTTTCTAAATTTATTAGACTTTATTATAAAAAACTTATTCACTTTATTTCTATATTAATAAATAATAT
>CAPNAQ010000093.1 GCA_948663505.1 uncultured Clostridia bacterium
TATTTGTTATTTTGTTTATTTGTTCTAGAATGAATTAAATGGTTTGACATCAGAAAATTGAATATATTTTCCTATTTTACAAATAATAAAAATAAAAAAGATATCCAAAAATATAATATAATTCAGATTTTAAAAGATAATCAAGAAATGATAAATTTTATAAAAAACTTTTTAGATATAGATTTTATAGAGGGAGTAACAATCTGTAATAATGTAAAAATAGACATAGATAAATTTGAAACAAATAATGTTTTATATAAAGTAGATAAGAAAAATATTTATCTATTTATTAAACAAGTAGAAGACATAGATATTAACATTTCTTTTAAAATGTTAGAATATTGTTTAAAAATTATGAAAACAGCAAAAAAATCCGAAAGTACTAAAATAAATCCTATAATAATGCCAATTGTAATATATACAGGTAAAGAGGATTGGAAAATAAAAAATACTCAAAATAGCAACAAAATACGTTATACAAATTATTTTAGAAATAGGATAAATTTAGCATATAACGTTATTAGTGTACATGATTTTAATAGAGAGGAATTAAAAAATAAAAAGTCAAAAGTAGCTAATGAATTCTTAAAAATTAATATTTACAAATAAATTAATAAAAATATTGACATGTTACCTTATAAGTGATATATTTACAATTGAGAAGAGGAGAGGATAGATATGATGTCACCAGATTATAGTGTTATAGGTAGAAGAATAAAGAACTTGAGATTGGAAAAAGGTATGACACAAGAGCAATTAGCAGATATAATAGATATATCTGTTGCCTTTTTAAGTAGGGTTGAAAGAGGATCAGCTCATATTAATTTAAAAAGATTAACTCAAATCGCAGAAGTATTAAATGTATCACCTGGGTATTTACTAACAGGAAGTAATAAAAACTCAAAGTATTATTTAAGAGAAGATTTTAGTATTTTGTTAGATAAGTGTACACCTCAACAACAAAAGCTGATTTATGAGATTTTAGAATTAGTTTTAAAGATCAATATTGAAGATGAAAATGATAGAAGAATTAGTTTTAGTAAAATAAGAGGATAAAAGCAAGAAGTTCTTGCTTTTTTCTATTTAATATTGTAAAATAGAAACACAAATAAAAAATTAAAAATATAAAATTTTAAATATTTAGAAACAATTAACAAAAAATAAAGTGAATGGAGTGATAAAAATGATAGCAATAGGAGCAGATCATGGAGGATACAAATTAAAAGAAGAAATAAAAAAATACTTAGAAGAAAAGAACATAAAATACAAAGACTTTGGAACAGAAAATGAAGAAAGGACAGACTATCCAATATATGCAAGTAGAGTAGCAGAAGCAATTCAGAAGAAAGAATGTAATCTAGGAATATTATTATGTAGATCAGGATATGGCGTGACAGTAGTATCTAATAAATTTAAGGGAATAAGAGCAGCTACAATATTTAATGAAGAAGAAGCAAAATTTGCAAAAGCAGATGATGATATAAATGTAATTACATTAGGAGGAGATTATTTAACAACAAATGAAGCGATTTGTATAATAAGAAATTGGTTAGGTACAGAATTCAAAGGTGGAAGATATGCAGAAAGATTAAAAATGGTAGAAGAAATTGAAGAAAAAAATATGAAATAAAGGTACTATAAAAATGAAATAAAAATTGAAGGGACGAAAACTTATGTGGGGGAATATTGCAATAGCATTTATCTTAGCATTTGTAGTAACATTTGTAACTACACCATATACTATAAAAATAGCAAAAAAAGTAGGAGCAGTAAGTGATGAAAGTGAAAAAAGAAGAGCACACAATAAATCAATGCCTAAATTTGGTGGTCCAGCAGTTATATTAGGTTTTTTAGTATCAACAATCTATCTATTAATTGTAATGAGTATAGAAAATACTATAAATTTATATGGAGAATTTGAGTATTGGAAAAAACTATTAGGATTTTTAATAGGAATATTAATAATATCAGCATTTTGTATAGTTGATGATATAAAAGACATAAGACCAATAACAAAATTAACAGGACAAATATTAGGTGCAATTGTAGTTGCAATATCAGGAGTTAGAATAGAAGGAATAACATTACCTTTCATAAATATTCCTGAAATACATGAAATAACATCAGTATTACTTACAGTAGCATGGATAATAGTAGTTACTAATGCAATAAATTTAATAGATGGATTAGATGGATTATCATCAGGAATATCAGTAATATCAGCAATATCACTATTAATAATATTCGTATTAAATGGTTCATCAATGATTTCAATAGTATTAATAACAGCATTGGCAGGTGCACTAGTTGGATTTTTACCATTTAACTTTTCACCAGCAAAAACATTTATAGGAGATACAGGCTCAAACTTTTTAGGATTTTCATTATCGGTAATATCTATATTAGGTTCAGCAAAAACTTATACAGCAGCGGTAATTGTATTGCCATTAATAGTATTAGGATTACCAATATTTGATACAGTTTTTGCTGTTATAAGAAGATTGATAAAAGGAAAGTCATTAAAAGCAGTATTTAAAGCAGATAAAGGACATCTACATCATAAATTGGTAGCTAAAGGATTTAGCCAAAAACAAGCAGTATTAATATTATATGGAATAAGTGCAATATTTGGAATATTTGCAGTGATTTTATGTGATAGCGGAATTTGGAAAGCATTATCATTTTTATTAATAGTCATAGTTGCAGTAGCTGCTGGGTATAAAAATTTTGGAACAGAGAAAACAGGAAAAGAATTATATGAATGTACACAATGTAAATATATATATAATCCTAAATTTGGAAATGAGAAGGCAGGTATAGCAAGAGGAACTCAATTTGATGAACTTCCAGAGGATTGGGTATGCCCAGTATGTGGTGAAGGAAAAGATATGTTCCAAATGTCAAATTAATAATATTTAATTAAATTTATAGTTATAAAAATATGAAAATTTAAATAATTAAAAGTAGGAGAATATAAATGCAAGATAAAATAATTAAATTTTTAGCATATGATGGAAAAATATCAATAATATGTGCAAATACAACAGAATTAGTTGAAGAAGCAAGAAAAATACATGATTTAAGCCCAGTTGTAACAGCAGCATTTGGACGATTATTAACAATAACTACAATAATGGCAAGTGAAATGAAAGGAATTAAAGACAAAATAACAGTTCAATTAAAAGGAAATGGTCCTATAGGAATGTTATTAGCAACAGCAAATAACTATCCTAGAATAAAAGGATATGTTACAAATCCAATTGTTGATATACCTTTAAATGATATGGAAAAATTAGATGTTGGTGGAGCTATTGGAAATGCAGGATTTGTAAATGTTATCAAAGATATAGGACTTAAGGAACCATATATAGGGATATGTCCTTTAGTATCAGGAGAAATAGCAGAAGATTTTGCAGAATACTTTGCAAAATCAGAGCAGAAGAATACAGCAGTAGCTTTAGGAGTTTTAGTTGATAAGAAAGGGGTAAAATCATCTGGAGGATATATAATTACACCAATGCCTGATGCAACAGATGAAGAGATAACGCAAGTTGAACAATCGATTTTTAAAGCAGGAGCAATTTCAAAAATGTTAGATCAAAACCTAAGTTTAGTGGATATTGCAAAAAAAGTATCAGGTGATGAAAATGTGAAAATAATAGAAGAAAATATTACTCCAATATATGAATGCGATTGTTCAAAAGAACATATGTCAGATGGATTAGCTACATTAGATAAAATAGTGTTAAAAGAAATGATTGAAGAAGACAAAAAGGCTGAATTAATATGTCATTTTTGCAATAAAAAGTATACTTTTTCTAAAGAAGAATTAGAAGAGATTTTAGAAGAAAAATATAGGAAGGATGATTAGATTATGTTAAAACAAAATATTTTAATATTTGGGCATAAAAATCCAGATACAGACTCAATATGTTCAAGCATATTAAAAGAAAGATTGAATAAGAAAAAAGGAATACAAGAGTCTAAAGCAGTAAGATTAGGAGAATTAAATAAAGAAACAAGATATGTATTAGAGAACTTAGGAATAGAAATACCTGAAATGATAGAAAAAGTGGAAGAAGCCCAAAAAGTAATATTAGTAGATCATAATGAATTTAATCAAAGTGTACAGGGAATAGAAAAATCTAATATATTAGAAGTAATAGATCACCACAGAATAGATGACTTCAGGACAGAAAAACCTATATATTTTACAACAAAGCCATATGGTTGTACAGCAACAATACTATATGAAGAATTTAAAAAATGTGAAGTTGAAATAGGAAAAGAAGAAGCAATGTTAATGGCAAGTTGTATAATTTCAGATACATTACTATTGAAATCGCCAACAACAACAGAATATGATATAAAAACACTAAAAGAATTAGAGAAAATAGCAAACATAAATATAGAAGAATATGGATTAAAAATGCTAAAGGCAGGAACAGATTTAAATGACTTTTCAGAAGAACAATTAATTAATATAGATTCAAAAAATGTAGGAAAAGGTGAAATAAAATATATAATAGCACAAGTAAATACAGTAAGTATACCAGATGTATTAAAAAGACAGGAGAATATTGAAAAAGCAATAAACAACGAAATACAGAAGCAGGGATTAAGTTTATTTGTACTTGCAATAACAGATATATTAAATTGTAATTCTGAAATAATAGCTTTAGGTTCTAGAGTAGATGTTATAGAAAAAGGATTTGGTGTTAAACTGGAAAATAATAGAACATTTTTAGAAGGTGTTGTTTCAAGAAAAAAACAATTATTACCACAAATTGATAAATATATTTAATGTGATAAAGTTTTATAAGATGCAAAAAACGGAGTGGAGTGAAGATAAGAATGAAGAAAATAGGAAATATTTTATGGGGTGTAGTACTAATAATAATAGGATTAATAATAGGACTAAATGCACTAGGAGTAGCAAATATAAACATATTTTTCAAAGGATGGTGGACATTATTTATAATAATACCATCATTTATAGGATTATTTAAAGAAGAAAGTAAAACATGGAATATTATATGGTTAGTAATAGGAATAGTGTTATTATTATGTTCACAAGGAATATTACAATTTTCAATGATAGGAAAATTAATAATACCATTTGTTTTAGTGATGATAGGGTTAAGCTTAATATTTAAAGATATGTTTCAAAAAAAAATTAAAGATAACATAAAAAAAATAAATGACCAAACAATAAATAATGAACAATATTGTGCAACATTTGGAGGAATAAAGAATAGTTTCAAAGGAGAAGAATTCAAAGGAGCAAATATTGATTCAATATTTGGAGGAGTTGAAATAGACTTATCAGAGGCAATAATAAAACAAGATCAAGTAATAAATGCAAATGCTATATTTGGTGGAATAGATATTAAAGTGCCAAATGCAGTAAATATAAAAATAAAATCAACCCCAATATTTGGAGGAGTATCAAATAAGAAAAAAAATGAATATAATGAAAGTTTACCAACAATATATATAAATGCTTTTTGTATGTTTGGGGGTGTTGATATAAAATGACACCAATTCAAAGAATTATAAAATATGGAGCTATAGCATTTGGAATATATTTATGTTTTGTTATTATTAGTGCAATAATAACAGGTATAAGTATTATATTTGGAATATCAACAGGATTAGAAATATATAGAGGATATAGAAATGAAGAGACACAAATTATATCATCAATTGATGAACAATATGAAAATATAAAAAAAATAGATATAAAACTTGATATAAGTAGGCTTAAAATTAAAGAAGGAGAATCTTTTAAATTAGAAGTATTAAACCCAACTAATAGATTTTATAAAACAGTAGAAGGAAGCACTCTAAAGCTCAGAGACGAAAGAAATGGTTGGTTTAGAACATCAGAGATAATACCTGAAGTAGTGATATATATTCCTAAAGATGTAAAACTAGATGAAATTAATATAAAAGCAGGAGTAAACGAAACAAATATTGAAAAATTATATGCAGAAAATATAAATATAGAAAATGGAGTAGGTAAATTAGTTATAAATGAAATTATTACAGATAATTTAGACATAGAAGGTGGCGCAGGAGAAACAAAAATATTATCAGGTAAAATAGGAGAAGTTAAACTTCAAGCAGGTATAGGAAATTTTGTTATTAAATCAGAAATACAAGAACAGGCTAAATTAGAAGCAGGAGTAGGAAATTTAGAAATTAATTTACTAGGAACAAAAGAAGATTACAAAATAAAAGCAGAAACAGGTATTGGTAACTGTATTGTTAATGGACAAAAAGTTCATGATAACCAAATTATAGGAGACGGAAAAACAGATATAAAATTGGAAGCAGGAATAGGAAAAGTTCAAGTAAATTTTGAAAAGAAGGATTAGAGGCTAAGCCTCCAATTCCTTCTTTTTAAAAATATATTAAAATCATCAACATTTCCAATAGAAAACTTATCTTTTTTTAGTAAAAAAGCATGATTTTTATCTATATAAATATAAAAGAATTCATCAGTTTCAAAAAGCTTATATATTTTCCAATATGATACTTTTACTAATTTTATTCTATCAGACACAGTAAAATATTTTTTATAAAAACAAAATATGAATATTTTTTCTTTCTGAAATTTTTCAGATTTAAATTCTTTATCAATTTTCTTAAGAGGTGAAAAATATCTCCAACAAATAAAAATTATAAATGCTAATAAAAATGTTAAAATTATAACATAATTTTTATAGATAAGATTACATACAAGGCAAAAGCATATTAAAAATACAAATAATAATGTATACAAGTTATATTTTAACCCATATTTTGTTTGATGAAAGTTTAAGTATTTTTGATAAACCTCATTTGTATATTGTGTTTTATTTTTAAATAGTATTTCCATAATTATATAATTCTCCTCTATAGTATTTTTTTTATTATATCATAAAAAATTAATTTACAAAACTATTATCATATTTAAGTTTCGACTTTTTGCAAAAGAT
>CAPNAQ010000094.1 GCA_948663505.1 uncultured Clostridia bacterium
TTTTTAATGCTTTTCTTTGTTCTAATCTTTTTAAATCTCCCAAAGTTTCTTTTTCTGATAAATTTATAAATGGACTATCAAAATGCATATCTGCTATATGTACAAATTTCATTATTTCAACTTTTCCTCCTAAGTTTACATTTTTTACTTTTTATATTTTATAACATAAAAAAGATTTTCGCAATATATTTTGCGAAAATCTTTTTGGTAATATTTAATCACCTATTGGTCCAAATAATTCGTCAAATTTTGCTTCAAGCTCTTTTTGCAAATCATATGTATCTTCATTTACATTATTATCATCATTTAAAAAATCTAAATTTTCAGACACTTGTTCTTTATTATCACTCAATTTATTATCATCTGATTTGTTTTCATCTAGGTCCTCAAACAAATCATCTAAAGATTCAACCTTTAAATTTTCAACACTAGCCTCTTTATCTTTTTCTGAAACATAAGGATTATATGGATTATATTTTCTCCATATTCCCCTATCTATTTCTCCAATATCATTATGACTAATTTCTAATCTAGCTAATTCCTTAGACATTGGATGTTCAAAATAATAGAATTTTCTTGTTTTGACTGGCTTTAAACCTTTAACAAATATTATACAATCATTCATATCCATTCTTCTTAATTCGTCTGGTGTCATTAAGGCCCTTGCCATTACTTGATCTAATGAAACACTCTTTCCAGTCTTATGATTTTGTTTATCTTTATTTATTGATGTACTATCTCTACCTATTGTTTTTTCACCTAATTGTTTTGAAAAATATTCTACTGTTTTATATGAGTTACTTCCTAAAAATAAGTGTGTATCACAGTTACCCATTATTGTTTCATATGATTTTTCATATACAGCTTCTAGCTGATCTACGTTTTGCAATATAACACTGAATGAAATTTTTCTACTTCTTGATGTTGATATTTTTTTATCAAAATCTGGTATTTTTCCTATATTAGCAAACTCATCTAATATAAAAAATGTTTGTTCCTTTAATTTTCCTCCATTTTGATCTGCAAAGTCATATAATTGTTGTATCATTTGTGAGAAAAATATTGTAAGTAAGAAATCATATGCTGTATGTGTATCTGATGATATTACATATACTGCTGTCTTTTTATTTCCTATATCTTCAAAATTAATTGTATCTGTTGACGTTAGTTCTGCTATTTCTTTTGAATCAAATTTACCTAGTTTTGATTGTAATGAACTTAGTATTGATCCATATGTTTTCTCTGGTGCTATTTCTATTGATTTATAATTCATTCTAGCTGGATGATCATATGGCAATTGATTCATTAGATCTGTAAGTAAGTTACTTCCTCCATTTTTATTTGCTGCTCTTACAAGTTCTGCACAACTTGCCAAATTTTGCTCTTCTTCAGGTCTTGTTGCTATTAAATAATATATTAATGCTTTTAATAGCATTTCTGCCATATCATCCCAATATGGATCTGAACCACTATCCGATTTTTGTCCTTTTACTATTGTGTTTGCTATAACATCTACATCTAATTCTGACGATATATGCATTAATGGATTATATCCATCACTATATTGTGGTCTAACTAAATTTAATACTTTTATATCATAACCATGTTCTTTTAAATATCCTGCTGTTCTATCATATAATTCACCTTTTGGATCTGTAAATACATATGATCCTAACATTTGATATGCATTTGGTATTGAATATGATGCAGATTTACCAGAACCTGATCCGTCCAACAACTAGTACATTTACGTTTCCTCTTTTATCTACTGGTAAGTAATTATTTTCTGCTAATATTATTCCTTTATTTCTATTTAATATTTTATACTGTTCACCTCTTTCGCTCCAATCACTTGAGCCATGTTCTATATCAGTATATTCATTTTTTGGTGCTGATTTTGCCACTCCTATTGTAAAAAATATTAAATATAATATCGTAAATCCTACCATTGTTGATATAAAATCATGTGTTGCTCCATTTGCAAATATTGCTCCAATTGCTCCAAATGGATTTGTCATATTTGATATTATTTTTTCAAAAAATGTATTTAATGAAAATACTCCTGTTGTTTTAGCTTGAAATACACTATATGATAATGGCGCAACAAATACTATGACTAATATCAGCCATAGTATACCGCATATAACAAAACTTTTTCTATTTCTTCTTAAAGCTCCTTTTATTTTGTAATTCATGTTATCACCTTCTCTTTTGTTTTATATCCATTATCTATCTATTTCTTCTGAATTGCCAATTCCTCTTTGTTCAATTCTTGTTGTATCTTCTATTTTTGTTTTTATTCCATTAACCTCTCTATAATATCCATTATCTTGTTTACCACACTTATGTTTCTCAACCTTTACATCTATAGTAGGCATATCTTTATCTATTGATTTATTTGCATTATCTATAACTTTTGTTGCATCTCCATTTGTTTGTCCTTGTTTTAATTTATTTTCTATAGTACTAATTACTCCTAAACATACATTTATTTCTCCGCCTTCAGCTTTTTTCATTAAACTTCCTCCTTAATTTTCTTTCTTGTCTCTGATTTCAAAGGCAAAATAAGATTTATTTGGTTTTAACTTACATTTTCCTCTTACTTCATTTGAATTTTCATCAAAATAAAGCATTGGTTTTACTTCTTCCGTAGTTTCAGGATCTATTACACAAATAGGTCTCTTTAAATCTGGTGTATATCTAAAATCTTTTAATTCTTTTTCATCTTCAGTATATATACTGTCAAATTTTAGTGGCACTGGACTTTTACTTATTGATATTTTATCATCAATCATTACAGCAGTATTAACAACTACTCTTTCTTTTGCAAATGATAAAATTACCAATTCATCCTCCTGTGTTGGAAAATCCACAAAAAATGTTTTTTTCTTCATATCTCCTCTAATTTCTTCTGTGTAATCTAATCTATCTACAGTGTATTTAGGATATTCATTTAATAATTTTTTTGGAGTCTTTACTACTTGATATATTACAGTATTTACTCCTTTTGGATCTGTTATGCTAAAATGTTTACCTTGCCACGTCTCCATTATTACACCTCACTTCTATGCCTTAATTCATAGCTATAGTTCGTCTTTTGTTACATTAATATGAATGCAATTTGTTTAAATAAAATTCATTCACTAACTATAATTATAGCTAAAAATTAAGCATTTGTCAATATATTTTTTATGTAAATTGTTTTTTTTATTACAATTTTATTACATTTTTTATTCATTTCTTGGATTAAATTTTGATACTTGTTTTAAACTTTCAAATATTTCTTTTTCTTTTTCATTTAATTTTGATGGTACCATTATCTTAACTTCAGCAATTAAATCTCCTCTATCACCATTTTCTTTTTTATATCCTTTATGTGGAATTCTTAATTTTTCTCCACTTTGAATCCCCTGTGGTATAAATATTTTTGTTTCTTCATCTATAGATTTAACATTTATTTTTGTTCCCAAAGCAGCCTCCCATGGTGAAATACATAAATCTGTTAATATATCATATCCACTTAATTTATATTTTTTTGAGTCTTCAATATTTATTTTTATAAATAAATCTCCATTTTTTCCACCATTTTTCCCACTTTTACCTTGTCCAATTAGTCTAATTTTTTCATTATTTTTTATACCTTCTGGAATTTTTACAGAAAGTGTCTTTGTTACACCCTCTATGTTTTTTATAAAAATCTTTTTTTCAGCTCCAAAAAATGCCTCTTCTAATTTTACTTGAATTTGCGTTTCTTCATCTTGTCCTCTAATTGGAGTTTTTCCATCTGATTTTTGATTTTCTTCTACATTTCCTAAAAATATATTAAAGATATTTTTTCCTTTTATTTTTTGATAATTTTTTATATTATTTTTTGAATTCCAAATTCTATCATATTTTCTTTTTGATGATGGTTCTGATAATATTCTATATGCTTCATTTATATCTTTAATTTTTTCTTCTGCTAAAGAATTTCCAACATTTAAATCTGGATGATTTTTTTTAGCAGCTATTCTATATGCTGATTTTATTTCTTCTATTGATACTCTACTTGTTTCTATCCCCAATATTTTATAATAATCTTTGTATACCATTTGACATCCTCCCCAAATTAGGTACACATATTATATCATAAATTTAAAAAAAATCCATAGTTTTTATGGACTTTTTCTTAAAGTTTTAATATTTTTACTTAATGAAAATGTTGATATATAAATAATTATGTAGTATCAAGTTTAACTGGAAGATGTTTAGAAATTCTTAATGTAGAGCTGCTCGTTATATTTTTTTAGAATTTCTTGACATTTGTAAGTCTAACCGAGATACAAATAAATATTTATATATCAACATTTTCAATTGTATTAATTATAAAATTATTATAAAGTAACTTAAAGCTTTTACATAGCTAAATTTATAATTTTATCTAAAAGATCGGAATAATTTATACCAACAGAATCAAACAATTTAGGATACATACTTATACTAGTAAATCCAGGAAGAGTATTAATCTCATTAATATAAATCATACCTGTTTTATCCTCTATAAAAAAATCAACTCTAGATAATCCTTTGCCATCAATTGCTTTAAAAGCCTTTATTGCTTGTTCCTGTATTTTTTTTGACTGATCTTGTGTAATATCTGCTGGTATTAATGTTCTTGAATTTTGATTATTATATTTTGCATCATAACCATAAAATTCTTCTGCAGATTTTACTTCTCCAACACAAGAAGAAATTACATCTTCATTTCCTAATACAGCACATTCAAGTTCTTTTCCTATAATTCCTTCTTCAATTAATATTTTATTATCATATTTTGATGCTTCTATAATTGCACTTTTTAAATCTTCTTTATTTTTAGCTTTACTTACTCCAATACTTGAGCCTGAATTTGAAGGTTTTACAAACATTGGAAATTTTTGTTCTTTTAAAATAATTTCTATTATTTCTTCAATATCTAATATTTTTTCATTAAAATTTTTATCTACATATATGTAATTATTATTATGTTTTCTTACATATGTATATTTTGCTTGTTTTAATCCTGCTCTTTCAAATATAATTTTTGAATATATTTTATCCATTCCTACACTTGAAGCTAAAACCTTACATCCTACATAAGGAACTTTTATTAGTTCTAAAAGACCTTGTATAGTTCCATCTTCTCCATATAATCCATGTAATACTGGAAATATAATATCTAGTTTTTTTAAATAAGATATTATATTTTCAATTTCCTGTTTTTCTTGCAATTCATTTCCATTTTTTTCGTTTTCTTCAATATTTAATATTTCATACCATTTTCCATTTTTATCAATATATATTGGATATATTTTATATTTTTCTTTATTTAAATTTTTTATTATTGATAAACTTGATAAACAAGAAACTTCATTTTCTGTTGACATTCCTCCAAAAATAACTCCCAACTTTACCTTTTCCATTTTATTTTTTATCTCTGTCATTATAATTCTCCCTTCCCTTTGTTTTTACCTATTTTATGTTAAAAGTTTATCTGCTAATTCAAAAAACTTCATTCCATTTGAGGCTTTAAATAAATAAACATCATTCTCTTTCCAAATACTTTTTATAAAATCTACTATCTTTTCCCTATTTTGAAAATAATATATATTTTCTTTTTTCATTCCATTTTCTTCTGCACTTTCCGCAATATATTTTGCTTTTTCTCCTAAACATATTAAAATATCTATATTATTTTCTTTTACTTCTTTTCCAACTTTTTTATGAAACTCTTCAGAAAATTTTCCTAATTCAAACATATCCCCTAATACTGCAATTTTTCTATTATCAAATCCACTCAAATACTTTAAAGATGCTTGCATTGATTCAAAATTTGCATTATAACTATCATTTATTACTTTTACTCCATTTTCTAATTCTTTTATATCCATTCTTTTTTTTGTAAGTTCAAAAGTTTCTATTCCTGTTTTTATCTGTTCAAAATCTAATCCTAATATATTTCCTACTGTTGCTGCACATAAAGCATTATACACAAAGTGCATACCTCCAATTGGTACTTTTACTTTAAATTTTTCTTTATTTATTTTACAAACAAATTCACTATGATTCTCTTTCAAAATAATATCTTCTGCCATTGTATTTGAATTATTTTCTATTCCATATGTATATATTTCAATATTTTTATCCTTATTTTTTAAATAAAAATCATGTAATAAATCATTATCATTATTTATTACTAATATTTTTTTCTCCATTCCTTCTATTATTTCTAATTTTGCATTTAGTATATTTGCTCTTGAACCTAGATTTCCTATATGGGAAGTTCCTACATTAGTTATAACAGATATTGTTGGTTTTGCAATTTCTGTTAACTCTCTTATTTCTCCTGAATGATTCATCCCCATTTCTATTACTGCTACTTGATGATCCTTTAAATTAAATAATGTAAATGGTAATCCTATATTGTTGTTATTATTTCCTTGTGTTTTTAAAGTTTTATATTTCTGTGATATAACGTTTGAAACAATATCTTTAGTACTTGTTTTTCCTACACTCCCTGTTATTCCTATTAATTGAAAATCTTTTTTACATATATTCCTTTTATATTTTGCAATGTCACAAATTGCTTTTATTGTATTTTCCACATATATTATATTTTTATCTTCATATTTTGTTAATTCATCTTCTGGTATTTTTATTCCTTCAATAATTATTGTTGATGCTCCTTTTTCTAATGCTTCTTTCCATAACTCATTTCCATTAAAATGTTCTCCTTTTATTCCAATATATATATTTCCCTTTTTTATTATTCTTGTATCTTTACAGAATTCTTCACATTCATATTCTTCATTTCCTTTAATGAGTTTTCCATTTGTTGCTTTTATTATTTCTTTTATTTTCATACTACACCTCTATTTTATATAATATTCTTATTTCTGTTTTTTGCTTACATATTTTTTTATTTTTTTAATCAAATATAATTTTGTTATTAAAATTTTAAAA
>CAPNAQ010000095.1 GCA_948663505.1 uncultured Clostridia bacterium
AATTTTAAAAATTTAGATACATTAATAAAATCTATTATGAAAATTGGTTTAAGAATTTGCTTTGCTTTATGTATTATTTCTTTAATTTTTCTTATTACATATAATTCTTTTTATGTTCCTTTTCTATATAATATTGGCTTTATCTTATTTAAATTAAGTTTAATATTTGGTGTAGAGTTTATTATTTGCGGATTTGTTGTTGATAAAATAAAAGCTGGTGTAATATAAACCAGCTTTTTATTTTTTTAATTCTTCTAAAAACATTTCATTTAACATTTTAGGATTTGCTTGTCCTTTAGTTTCCTTCATTGCTTGTCCTACTAGAAATCCTAATGCTTTATCTTTTCCTGCTTTAAAATCTGAAACAGATTGAGGGTTAGCATTTAATATTTTCATTACTACCTCTTTAATTGCGCCTTCATCAGAAATTTGAATCCAGCCTTTTTCTTTAATAATTATTTCAGGATCTCTTGGATTTTCAAATAACTCTGTTAAAACTTTTTTTCCTATACTAGAACTTATTGTTCCATTATCTATTAACACAACAAGTTTTCCTAATTGATTTCCATCAAATGGTATTGAAATAGGTTCCATTTCAGTTTCATTTAAAATTCTAGATATGTCTGATATAATCCAGTTATTTACAGCTTTTGGATTATTACATACTTTTATTGCACTTTCGAATAAATCTGATAAATATTTTGATGCTGTGATAATATTTGCATCTTTTTCTGTTAATTCATATTCTTGCAAATATCTTTGTTTTCTACTTTCTGGTAATTCTGGTAATGTACTTTTAACATTTTCAATATATTCTTCTGAAAGTTTTATTGCAACTAAATCGGGTTCTGGAAAATATCTATAATCCTGAGCGTCTTCTTTATCTCTCATTGGAAATGTTTTTCCTGATACATCATCCCATCTTAATGTTTCTTGTTCTATTTTTCCTCCATCTTCTAATACATCAATTTGCCTTTCAACTTCATATTCAATAGCTCTTACAATGCTTCTAAATGAATTCATGTTTTTCATTTCTGTACGTGTTCCAAGTGGCTCTCCTGGTTTATGAACAGATACATTAACATCTGCTCTCAATGATCCTTCTTGCATTTTACAGTCTGATACTTCAATATATTCTAATATTGATTTTAATTTTCTCATATAGCTTTCAACTTCTTCGCTACTACGTAAGTCTGGTTTAGACACTATCTCTATTAAAGGAACTCCTGCTCTATTTAAATCAACTAATGTTCCTCCTCCAAAATCATCATGATTTAGTTTTCCTGCATCTTCTTCTATATGAATTCTTTCTAGTCTTATTTTCTTTTTACCATTTTCTGTATCAATTTCAACATATCCTTCTTCACAAAGTGGTTTGTCAAATTGTGATATTTGATAAGATTTTGGTAAATCTGGATAATAGTAATTTTTTCTATCATTTTTACTGTTTCTTGATATTGTACAATTTGTTGCTAATCCTGCTTTTACAGCATATTCTACAACTTTTTCATTTAATACTGGTAGTGTTCCTGGCATTGCCATACATATTGGACATGTATGTGTATTAGGTGCTCCTCCAAATTCTGTTGGACATGAACAAAATATTTTTGTTTTTGTTGAAAGTTCGCTATGTACTTCTAGTCCTATTATAACTTCATAGTCATTTCTTGACATTATTTAGCACCCCCTTTAAAGCTTGGCTTATAATTTTCTCTAAATTTTATTTTTTGTTCCATAGTATATGCTACATTTAATATTGTTTCTTCTTGGAATCTATTTCCTATTAATTGCATTCCTATTGGCATTCCTTGTTTATCAACTCCAACTGGTATTGATATTCCAGGAAGTCCTGCTATATTAACAGATACTGTGCATATATCTGCTAAGTACATCTCTAATGGATTGTCTGATTTTGATCCTATATCAAATGCTACTGTTGGTGATGTTGGTGTCAATATTACATCAAAGTTCTTAAATGCTTTATTAAATTCGTTCATTACTAATGTTCTAACTTGTTGTGCTTTTTTGTAATATGCATCATAATATCCTGATGATAATACATATGTTCCAAGAATTATCCTTCTTTTTACCTCTTCTCCAAAACCTTCACTTCTAGATTTTTTATAAAGTTCTTTTAGATTTTTAAATTCTGATGTTCTATATCCATAACGAATTCCATCAAATCTTCCTAAGTTTGAACTTGCTTCTGCACATGCAATTATATAATATGTTGCTAAGGCATATTGTGCTATATCTAATGAAAATTCTTCAATTTCTGCTCCCATTTTTTTGTATTCTTCTATTGTATTTTCTAAAGCTTCTTTTACTTCTTCATTTATTCCTTCTCCAAAAAATTCTTTTGGAACTCCTATTTTTAATCCTTTTACATCATTTTTTAAACATTTTGTATAATCTTTTTTAGGCATATCTTCTGATGTAGTATCTTTTTTATCATGTCCTGTAATTAAATTTAATAAATTTGCACAATCTGTTACATCTTTTGTTATTGGTCCTATTTGATCAAGTGATGATGCAAATGCTACTAATCCATATCTTGAAACTAATCCATATGTAGGTTTTAATCCTACTACTCCACAGAAGCTTGCAGGTTGTCTAATTGATCCTCCTGTATCAGACCCCAACGCCCATGGTACCATATTACTTGCTACTGCTGCAGCTGAACCTCCTGATGATCCCCCTGGTACTTTGTTTAAATTCCATGGATTTCTTGTCTTCTTGAAATATGAATATTCAGTAGATCCACCCATTGCAAATTCATCCATATTTAGTTTCCCTAAATTTATCATATTTTCATTATTTATTTTCTCCATAACTGTTGCATTATATGGAGCAATAAAGTTTTCTAACATTTTCGAACTACATGTTGTTTTTACTCCCTTTGTACATATATTGTCTTTTATTCCTATTGGTATTCCAGCATATTCTCCTATAATTTCTCCTGATTCTATTTTTGCTTGTACTTCTTTTGATTGTTTTAATGCTTGTTCTGTTAATGTTGTTACAAATGCTCCAACTTCTTTTTCTTTTTCTTCTATTCTTTCTGTATATGCTTTTGTTATGTCTGTTATTGTTATCTCTTTATTTTTTAGTTTTTCTTGTAATTCATGTACTGTTAATTCAGTAATATTCATTAACTCTCCTCCAAACTTTTTTGTTTTTTGTCCATTTTTGCCAATGTCCATTGGGGACTGTCCCTTTTGGACATTAAATAACCTTTGGTATCTTAAACATATTTTGTTCTTGTGATGGTGCATTTTGCAATAATGCCTCATTGTCTTCAAATACTTCTATTTCATCTTTTCTAAATATATTTTTCTTTTCATTTGCTCCTATCGTTATTTCTAATCCTTCTACTGGTGCATTATTTACTATATTGGCAAAGTTTAATATGTCTTGTAAATTTAATGCATATTTTTCAATTTTGTCTTCTTCTATTTCTAAATCTGATAAATTTGCTATGTGCAAAATCTCTTCTCTTCCAATTTTCATGAAATCACTCCTCTCAAACTTGTTTTTTATTATATACTGAAATTGTTAAAATTACAAGTACTTTTTTATTTAGTGTTTGTATTAATTTGTAATCTGCCAAGTTTTATGTAAATATTAAAATTACAATTTTGCTTAATTGGACATTTATAATTTAGTTGCAAAATCTCTTGACAATTACAGGAATAAAATGCTAAAATATTAAACATAATAAGAATAATTATAAAAAACAATATTTATTGCGTTTGACAATACAAAACAATTAGAAGAAACTAACAAGAGAATAAGGGTCATGGCTGAAAGCCCTTTTAGGTCAACCTAATTTGTGAAACATATTGGAGCAATTTCTAAATAAAGTGGAAAATATATTTTATATTTTCAAGCTGGGTGGTACCGCGGATTTAAATTCGTCCCTGCATATGCAGTGGACTTTTTTTGTGTTCACTATAAATTTTAATTTAAGATCTGTCCCCATTTGGCATAAATGTCCAAATAGGGACAGTCCATAAATGGAGATGGAGGTATTAATTATGGATGAGTATAGAACTCATAATTGCAATGAAATTGGTTTAGAAGATGTAGGAAAAAAAGTAAGAATAGCTGGTTGGGTAGAAACAATACGTGACTTAGGTGGTTTAGTTTTCTTAGATATTAGAGATATGTATGGAATTACACAAGTTGTTACATCAGGTGAAGTTAATGCTGTTGATTTTGCTTCACATATTCCTATTGAATCTACAGTAACAGTTTATGGTTCTGTTAAAAAAAGAGATGAAGAAACTGTTAATCCTAAAATCAAAACAGGTCTTGTTGAAATTCAAATTGAAGATATAAAAGTTTTGGGAAAAAGAGTTAAAAATTTACCTTTTGAAGTAAATACAGATCAAGAAATAAGGGAAGATTTAAGGCTTCAACATAGATATTTAGATTTGAGAAATACAAGATTACAAAATAATTTAAAACTTAGAGCAGCAGTATTACAATTTTTAAGAAGTCAGATGATTGAACAAGGATTTTTAGAAATCCAAACTCCAATTCTTACCAGTTCTTCTCCTGAAGGTGCTAGAGATTATCTTGTTCCAAGTAGATTACATGCTGGAAAATTTTATGCTTTGCCACAAGCACCACAACAATTTAAACAATTATTAATGGTTTCTGGTATTGATAAATATTTTCAAATTGCTCCATGTTTTAGAGATGAAGATGCAAGAGCAGATAGAGCTCCAGGTGAATTTTATCAATTAGATATGGAAATGAGTTTTGCAACTCAAGAAGATGTTTTCACAGCTATTGAACCTGTTATGTATAATACTTTTAAAAAATTTTCTAATAAAAGAATTGCTGAATATCCATTTCCTAGAATTACTTATAAAGATTCTATGCTTAAATATGGTACAGATAAGCCTGATTTAAGAAATCCTTTATATATTATAGATTTATCTGATTTCTTTAAAAAATGTACTTTTAAGCCTTTTATTGATAGAACTGTAAGAGCAATAAAAGTTAAGGGACATCTTTCAAAAGGTTTTCATGAAAAGATGTTGCAATATGCTATGTCAATTGGAATGGGTGGTTTAGGATATTTAGAAGTTCAAGAAGATTTAAGCTTTAAAGGTCCTATTGATAAATTTATTCCTGATGATTTAAAGAAAACTTTATTAGAATTAGCAGATTTGGAAAAAGAAGATACTATTTTCTTTATTGCTGATAATCAAGCTAGGGCTACAGAGCTTGCAGGTCAAATTAGAGATGAATTAGGAATTAGATTAAATTTAATTGATACAGATGTTTTTCAATTTTGTTGGATAATCGATTTCCCAATGTTTGAATTAGATGAACATGAAAAATTAGCATTTAGCCATAATCCATTTTCAATGCCTCAAGGTGGTTTAGAGGCATTAGAAAATCAAAATCCATTAGATATCTTAGCATATCAATATGATATAGTTTGTAATGGTATTGAACTTTCTTCTGGTGCAGTTAGAAATCATGATATTGAAATTATGCTTAAAGCTTTTAGTATGGCTGGTTATACTGAAGAAGAAGTTAAGTCTAAGTTTGGTGCATTATATACAGCTTTTCAATTTGGTGCTCCTCCTCATGCTGGTATTGCTCCTGGTGTTGATAGAATGCTTATGCTTTTATCTAATTCAGATACTATTAGAGAAGTTATTGCTTTTCCTCTTAATAGCAAGGCTCAAGATTTAATGATGGGTGCTCCTGGTAATGTTAAAAGGGAACAATTAAGAGATGTGCATATTTCTATTGATGAGAAATAAAAAAAGAGTCAGATTAACTTATTAATTTGACTCTAATCTATTTACAAGTTTACATATTTTTGATATAATTAGATTACAAAATAAATCTCTAGGAGGTATCTAACGGCTACAAATAAAGAAAGAAAACATTTTATAAAAAAACAAAATAATCGGAAACATAAATATCCTCCAAAAAAATTAAATATTTTGTGTAAGGAGGACTGTAAAAATTGTCCTTACAAATGTAGCAATTAAATTCTAATAGTCTTTTTAAAGAATGTACTGAAAAAAGACTATTAGCCTCAAAAAAATCGTGAATTGGAAAATATTTTTTCTAATTTACGATTTTTTGTATTTTTATTCAACTACAAAGTACAATGTTAAAGTGTAGACAATAAACAATATAAATTAATAAACTAAATTTTTATATAATAAAAAGAAAAGACAAACATACTTGTTCATCTTTTCCTAAAACCTAGCTTCTTGTGTTACTTTCCCTATTTGCGTTTATTTGTTATTTTCACAGTCAATACTTCAGTTATCTCTTCAGTATCTGTACCTGTTTCCAAGCAGTTTGACTTGATTCTAGATTCCTTTAAAGTTGAAAAACCCATTTTGGTACTGAATATCCAAAGTCCTAAACAAATAATATCATTGAATACAGATTTTTTTAGAATTATACCTAAAATTATCTGAAGAAAGAAAATAGCTGATATAATCAATGTCATAATAATCCGTATTTTTATACTTAATATTGAATCATGTCGTTTCATAAGTATAAGTACAATAATAATTGACAAAACCAAAAGTGATACATCTAAAGCTTCATAAATCATGTTTAACATAGTAATACCTCCTAAAGACAACAAGTAAGTAGGTTTTGAAAATGTTCACTAAAGTGAACCATAAATAAAATAGGGTATATCTATATTGTACCATATTTTACATAAAATTGCAAATATTACGATAAATCACTTTTTTAAGTTGAATTTTAAACAGTTATATTAAGAATTCTTGTATCATTCATTAAGTAAATTTAGTTTATTAATTTATATAGTTTATTGTCTAAAAATTTATGTCAACGCAAGTTGTTTTATTGTAGTTTTTAGAAGGCATAA
>CAPNAQ010000096.1:0-4924 GCA_948663505.1 uncultured Clostridia bacterium
ATTATAAAAGATAAAATTACAATTATATATTTACTAGATTATTTTATTGCTTCTATAGCTATGAGTATAGGTTTAGGATTAAAAATGTTAATGTTAACAAACCAATTAGGATTTTCTGACATAAGTGCTACAAATTATTTGCTAGTTATCGGATTAATAGCTGATTTAATAGGAATAATTGTATTGAGATGTTTAACACCTAAAAATGATTATCTTACAATAACACTAAAATTTGTAATAAGATTTATATTTTACGTATTAGCATTTTTAATAAATAGCTATATAATAATTATAATAGCCATAACTTGGTCAATATTAATTTCTACTGCATATGAAAACAAAACGGATGCTCCATACATAAATCGTATACAAAATGAATATCAGATATTTTTTTCTAATATAAGGTATATGATATGGATGACAGGAAATGCAATAGGACTATATTTTGCAGGAATAGTCTATCAATATGGAGTGAACTATATGTTTGGATTGTCGGCGATATTTATGATTCTTCAAATAGGACTAGCATATTATTTAATTTATTTAAGAAAGGTGGAAAAAGTACAAAATGAGTAAGAGAATAACTTTAATAAGTTTTATAGAAAAGAATGAAATTAGCAAAGTTGAACAATTAATGAGTAATGTAACAGAAAATACTTGTAAAGTACCATATGGAATTGATAATGATTACAACAAAATTTTAAAAATGCAAAATACATTAAAACAGAATTTTAAACCTTTCTTTTTGGTTTTTAATATACTAGCATTATTTAATTATCCAGGAGATATGATAAAAAAGATTAATCTAAAAAGATAATAATAAAATTATAAAAAATACTAAGTAAGCTTTTTAAGTGATTAGCTTACTTAGTACTTTTTATTTCCAATACATACTACTTAATTCTTTTAGCTTAACTTTAAATTCTTCAATTTGGCTATCATTGTAATTATCTCTTAATTCTCTAGCTTTTTCTGACCATTCCTTAAATTGTTTTTCTTTGAATTTTTTTGTATGATTATAGTGTAAACCATGCATTCTTTTATATTCTCTGTTGTATTCCTTTAAAATTGAACTATTTTGAACTTTTTCTTTTTGTTTATTTAATGCTCCAATTTCTTTACAAGTTTTTCCAGTATCTAAATATAAGTTATTGCAATATTTTTGGTCATTTCTTCCTTTTTGATTTGGATTTTTACTACTGGTTACAGGAATAAATAATTTTCCACAATTTTCACATTTATTGATAGTAAAATTATTTTGAATTACTTTAAATAACTCAAATCTAATTTGTTCTTTAGTATTTTCCAATTCATAGACTTCTTCTACTGCTATATGCTTTTCTTTTATTAATTTAACTACATCATCTACATCTAATCTTCTTTCTTGTAGGGATAACCCTTTATCACATACATATTTTGTTTTAAATTTAGTATCTAAAAAAATTGCATGTGCTGGATTAGTATTAAGATAGTGTATGTCAAAAACTCTTTTTGCCTCATATAAATATAGTCTTTCTTCTGTACTTAAATTTCTTACAATAGAGTTATTAGAATATTTACTTATTAATTCTAATCGCTTTTTTAAATCAGTCTTTTTTTCCATAAGATTTTCTATTAGTAGGTCTCTTATAGTTTCAAAGTATTTTATATATTCATTATGTTTTTTACTTGATACTTTTTCAATGTTATAAGTAAATTCATGAAGGATAAGTTCTATTGTATAAGGATTTTCTTGTATTTCCTCATAAAGTTCTTTCGCATAGTATTTTGGATTTTCAATAAAAACGCCAATTTGAGATTTAAATAATAGGTCAGTTCTAAATACTTTAGAATTATATGTTTTCACAATTATATCTATTAAGACTTGTGTATAAAAATGAGTATATGGTGAAAATTCTAAACATGCTCTAACTATTTGAAACATTTTAAAGAAGCAATCTAATTTTTCATCCATGGTATTTGATTCTTTGGCAGTACATACAAGTTCTATTAATTGGGTATACATTGTTTTTAATTTATCAAAATCTTCATAACTCATTATTGCAAATTCATATAATTTATCCCCAATATTATATTCAAAATCATGAGTAGCACCAAAAAACTCTCCAATCATTTTTTATTACAATTTTATTATTCTTAAGCGTGAAATTAGTTATCATATCAATGTTTCCTCCATTTCAAAAAATAGAATATAGCTATTTCAATTTTTAAGTTATCTATAGACTTACACAAACCTATTTACAACACTATTTTAGCATTTTATAATAATTTTATCAAGATAGAAAATGGCTGGTAGCAATAATTATTTTCTATTATAGTACATTGAAAATTGAATAGCAAACTACAAGCACAGATAATGAAACTTTCGTCTGGCTAACGTGATGTAAAGGGACGATTCACTAAAGGTGGAATGAGGGCAAATCTAATATGGGATTAAATCCACTTGTGGTTTTTAAATTGATAAGACATAGCAGAGTGTATTGTATAAAGTAAGGAAAAATTGGAAATAATTACAACTAAAGGAGTGAGATTTATGCAAGAAAGAAAAAAAAAGAAAAAGTATAAAAAGAAAAACAATTTTAAAATAAATATTATATTTAATGAAAAAGGAGAAGCATTAGAAAAGATTATAGAAAGAGCATTTGGAAATTATTGTCTAAAGAAAAATTAAAGTAAAATAATGGTATTTAATGAGATAATATGTTATAATACTTGCAAAGAGTATCAATATTATCTCATTATCTTTAAATAGCATAAGAAGGAGGTAAAAGTGAGCTATACAATAATGAATAATATTGATTATAAAGTAGGCATATATATAAGGCTTTCAAGAGAAGATGAAGAAAAAGAAAAATATCAAGAAAGCGAAAGTATTGGAAACCAAAGAACTTTGCTAATGCAATACATCAAAGAAAACAAACTAAACTTTATATCAGAATACGTTGATGATGGTGTAAGTGGTACAAGTTTTGATAGACCAGCATTTAATAGAATGATAGCAGATATTGAAGCAGGTAAAATCAATATGGTAGTAACGAAAGACTTATCAAGACTAGGTAGAAATTATGTGCAATCAGGATTATACATTGAAACATATTTTCCAGAACATGAAGTAAGGTTTGTTGCAATATTAGACAATATAGATACGGCTTATGATACATCAAACAATGATATAGCACCATTTAAGTCAATATTAAATGAAATGTATGCAAAAGATACATCAAAGAAAATAAATAGTGTATTACAATCAAAAAGAAATCTTGGAGAATATTTAGGAACAGCACCTTATGGCTATAAAAAAGATCCAGAAAATAAATACCATTTAATAATAGATGAAGAAGCAGCAAATGTAGTAAAACTAATATATGAAAAATATTTAGCAGGGTTTGGTACAATGCAAATAGCAGATTATTTAAGTAAAAAGAAGATTCCAATTCCATCAGATTATAACAAGAGAAAAAGAGGAACAAAGTCTTTAACTTATGGACTATGGCAACAATCTACAGTAAGATTTATTCTTTCAAATGAAATTTATACAGGAACAGTTATACAAGGAAAAAGAAAGAAAGTAAGTTTTAAATCTAAAAAATTTATAGATTTACCAGAAGAAGATTGGATAAAAGTAGAAAATATGCATGAAGCTATTATAAGTAAAGAAGATTTTGAAAGAGCAAAAAAAGTAATTCAAGCAACTAAAGGCTCAAGAGTAGTACAGAATGATTACTTATTCAAAGGCTTACTTCGTTGTTTTGATTGTAAGGGATATATTGGAATAAGAAGTCCAGATAAAAACGGAAATATCTATGGAAGATGTCAAAGATATGGAAGATTTGGAAAATTTGATGTATGTTCACCACACAATTTTAATTATCAAGTTTTTGAAGAACAAATGTTAGAAGTTTTAAGAGAAGTTTGTAAAGAATATACCAATACCAAAAAACTAGAAGAAATTGCAAAACAAACTAAAACAAAACAATGTAAAGAATTTGATATAAAAAATCAAATAAAATCTTTTAAACAGCAGGTAGAGAGTGAAACTAGAAAGTTGGAAGTAATGTATGATGACAGATTGTCAGGAATTATTACACTTGATGAATATATGAAAAATGCAAATAGAATAAAAGAAGCCGTCAAAGGATATGAACAAAACATCAAAGAACTTGAACAAGAACTATCTGGAGAAGATAATAAAACCAAAAGTGAAAGTAAATTAGATAATTTAATAGAAGAATTTCTTAATATGGAGAAACCAACAAAAGAAATAATGAGAGAATTTATAGAAAAAATTGAAATTCATAGCGACAAGCAAGTTGATATTTATTTCAATTTTAAACCATTACAAGATTTAAACAATAATTTTATATGTGCTAGAAAAGAATATGAGAAAAAAGTAGGATAGAAAAAATGTCCACAACAACAATACACACATGCAGCAATTTGGACAATTATTGCAGAAGCTATGCTTGGATTTGGTGATAAATCAACAGAGCTTTATAGAATGATAAATCCAATTGAACATTCAAGAACTAAAGAAAGCTGTAATAAATATAAGGTTGAGCCATATGTTATACCAGCAGATATTTATGGAGCTAATAATTTAGCAGGCCGTGGTGGATGGACTTGGTATACAGGATCTGGTAGTTGGTATTATAAAGCAGGAATTGAAAATATATTAGGTATTAAAATTCAAAATGGGTATTTAAAAATAGAACCTTGTATTTCAAAGTACTGGAAAGAATATCAAATAAGGTATCAATTTAAAGAAAGTATATATAATATTATTATAAAGAACCCAAATGGAAAGAATTGTTGGGAAGATGGCATTAGTGAAGTTCTTTTAAATGGTAATAAAGTCGACAATTTTATTAAATTGGATGGTAGTAGAAATATTTATCAAATAGATGTAGTATTGTAAAAAATTTTA
>CAPNAQ010000096.1:4942-6877 GCA_948663505.1 uncultured Clostridia bacterium
TGGAAAATGACTCAAGATTTTTTATATAATAGGAAAGTTATACTAACTATCTATTATATAAAAAAGTGAGGGAAAAAATGGAGGATATAGTTATTGGAGTAGAAGAACTTGTTGGTTCTGGAAAAACATCCATTTGTAGAGAATTACTAAATTATATTTCAAATAGTATTTTTTACCATGTATTAAAGTGAAATTTATTTTTAGTTAGTGTAAATTTATCTAGGCAAAAAATTACCTATATAAAAATTATTTTAAAAAAAGTGTACATAATATTGAAGTTTGACAAAAAATTTGTTATAATATAGTATATATGTAATTAATTAAGAAGGAGAAAAAATATTATGGGGAAAACATATAGTAAAGTTAAAAAATATGAAAAGAAGCTGGGAAGAGAACAAAGCAGAGAAGAAGAGAATTCAAAAGACTTGGAAACAAAGACAAAAGAAGAAGATGATAAAGTAAATGAAATATTAAAAGAATTGGAAACAAAGACAAAAGAACAAGTGGAAAAAATACTTAATGAAGAAGAAAGTAGTACACAACAACAGAAAGAAGTACAAGAAGAACTAAATGAAAGAAAAGACAAAGATAAACATAGAAAGAGTATATTTGGTTATATAAAACAATATGGTCCAAAAGAGGGGCTAGGAAGATATTTTGAAAAAAGAAAATTAAGAAAAGAAATAGAAAAAAATAGTAAAGAAATTGAAATCATAGATAGTAATCAACAAAATGAAAAACAATTTAATAATGATTTATATAAAACTCCAGATATAGCAGAAGGTGAAGCTATTTATTTTATTGATACAAAGGAAAAAGCTAATAAAGGTCTTAAAAATAATGTTTATAATTTTTTCAATAATATGTATGGAAAAGTAAAAAATACAATAAAATCAATTTTCAAAAATGACCAAAAACTACTTGGAGAAGGAAACAGCATAGAAAAAGATGTAGAACAATCTACAGGAACAATTGAGAATAACAAACATGCAGAATCTAATATTAAAATAGATTATAAAGGACGCAATAAAGCAACAATTACAGTTAATGGTAAAAAAATAAAATTAAAGGCAACAAAGAAAGATAAAACAAAGATGAAAGGTTTAATAGGACGAGCTAAAAAAGAAAAAATAAAACCATCTAATACAAAAGTAAAGAGAATTGTAGGAAGATTAAGTGTTTTAGCATTATCAAGTATATTGCTTGTTGGGTCAAATATTGTAAGTGGTGCTGTTTATAATAAATTAATAAAAAACAATTATCAACAAGAAACAACTTTAAATGATAATAATAAAAATTTTGCAGATGAAATACACAATATAACATTTAAACAAAGAAATAAACTTGAAGAAATACAAGTAAAAACTCAAGAGACACATAAAAATGATTATAGACAAGAACAAGAAAATGTTCAGAAGCCTGAAATGGTTAATTTTAGAGATGAACTAATAGAAGCTTTAAATTTAGGAATTGGTTCAAAATTTAAAATGGAAGAAGGAAAAGTAACAGGTATATCAGATGGATCAGGAGATATAGGAAATTATAAAAATACAAAAGTAAAAAATTTTGAAATAGGAATGATTGCAGTATATGATGAAAAAGGTATTATAATAGAGACTTTTGATAAAGGAGAAAAAATTGCACAAATAAAAGCAAAGTATCCAAATGCAATATTAAAATATGCTCCTAAAGTAGAAAATGCAAGTGAACCTATTGGGTGGGATCAAGAAAGTGCTCGTGTAGAAGATGCAATAATAAATGAAGCTATAATGAATTTAGATTTAACTCTAGAAGATAAGATAGAGTTAGTATCAGGAAGAAAGACAGGAAAAATTAATAAGAATGGCAAAACTTTAAAAAAGATAAGGAATGTTAGTAGACAACAACAAGATATAGAGTCTTATGACTTAGAACTTTAATAAAAAAATATATAAA
>CAPNAQ010000097.1 GCA_948663505.1 uncultured Clostridia bacterium
TTTTGGTTTTTTTCTGAATAATTACTTTTTGCAAAAAATTAAAACTTAAAAAATTTTAGTATATTGTCAAAAAAAAATTAATATGTTATATTAATAATAGTAAACAAAAAATAATATACAATTTTAGAGATGATATGTTAACATACAAAATCGAAGGGAGGATTTATAAAACTTTAATATGGATAAATCTAAAGAAATAATAAAAAAAGAAGAAAAATTGCAATATGATAAGAAAGAAGAAAACAAAGAAGAAGAAATAATAGAAAATGAGAAACAAGATAAAACAAAGAATAAATTATTAAAAATAGTAATTTTAGCAATTATATTATTGTTAATAATTTTATTTTTTTCAACAATATTTGCACTAATTAATATGAATAATTCAGAAATAATTAGTGGAGTTAAAATTGAAGGAGTAGATGTTTCAGGTCTATCTAAAGAAGATGCTAAATACAGAATAAATCAAGTTTACAATCAAAAACAAACAAAAGATGTAACCTTAAAATATGGAGAATATGAAACAGCCATAAATTTAGAATTATTAGATGCAAAATATGATATAGACAAAGCAATAGAAGAGGCAATGTCAATTGGTAGAAATAGTAATATTTTTATAAATAATTATGATATATTATTTGCATTAGTGGGAAAAAAAGATATAAATGTAGATTTATTAATAAATGAAGAAAATACAAAGCAAATTATAGATGATATAAGTAAAAATATTCCTAATGCAGCTAGAGAAACAGAATATTATATTGAGGAAGATAATTTAATAATTACAAAAGGAACTGAAGGGTTAAAAATAAATACAGATTTATTAATTGAAGAATTAAAAGATAATTTAAAAAATATAAATCAAACTAAAGAATATTTAGATATTCCAGTAATTAATAAGATTCCAGAACCAATAAATATAGAAAAAATTCATGAAGAGATATATAAAGAAGTTCAAGATGCATATTTTACAAAAGATCCATTTACAATACATCCAGAAGTAGAAGGTATTGACTTTGATATTGAAGAGGCTAAAAAAATAATTTCGGCAGAAGATAAAGAACAATATACTATTAAATTGAAAATTACTAAGCCAAAAGTTACCACTGCACAAATAGGATCAGAAGCATTTCCAAATTTATTAGGTACATATACAACAAGATATGATGCGTCAAATAGAGATAGAACAACAAATTTGAGAATTGCATGTCAAAAAATAAATGATAAAGTTGTATTACCAGGAGAAACATTTTCATATAATCAAACTTTAGGAAAAAGAACTGTTGCTGCTGGATATAAGAATGCAAAGGTATATGAAAATGGGGAAGTTGTAGATGGTATTGGTGGTGGAATTTGTCAGATTTCATCTACATTATATAATTCAGTTTTAATGTCTAATATGCAGATTATTGAGAGGAGAAATCATCAATTTGTAACTTCTTATACACCTGCAGGTAGAGATGCAACTGTAGTATATGGAATGACTGATTTTAAATTTAAAAATACTAGAGAAAATGCAATAAAAATTAAAGCAAGTATTTCAAATGGTATTGCAACAGTTTCAATATATGGCGTAAAATCAGATAAGGAATATGATGTTTCTTTTAGTACAAAGATAATTTCAAGCATACCTTATACTGTTAAATATATAGAAGATAATACTGTAGATGAAGGAGTAGAAAGAGTTAAACAATCTGGGGCAAATGGAACTATTTCAGAGACATATATTATAAAAAGTTTAAATGGTGTTGTTGTTTCAAGAGAGTTACTATCAAAAGATACATATAGTGCAATGCAAAAAATTATTGTAAAAGGTACAAAAGGTAGTCAAGAACATACAGACCCTAATAATTCGAATAATACAGTTCCTAATATACCTATACAAAGTCAAAAACCAGAAGAAAAACCAGTAGATACACCAATTGAAAAACCAGAAGATAAACCAATTCAAAAACCTGTAGAAAATACAACTGAGAAACCAGAACAAAAGCCAGAAGAAAATTTAGTAGAAAAACCAGAAAATAATTCAAATGAAATAGGACTTTAAGAATTAATAAAGAAATACTAATATAAAAAGCAAAGTTTTATTACTTTGCTTTTTTAAGGCATACTTATGCAACTTTGTTTATTTTTATTATAATATCTCATTTAATTTTTCTTGATATAATTCCCACTTTGGGCAAAAAGTATACATTAAATTTTGAAAATTTTTGTTATGATTTCTTTCAATAAGATGTAGCAATTCATGTATTACAACATATTGTATTTCAGAATCTTTCTTTTTTGCTAATTCCAAATTAAAATTAATTTCTTTTTTATCTGTATTACAACTTCCCCATTTATTTTTCATTTTTCTAATTGAATAACAATTTGATTTTACTCCAATTTTATTTTCCCATAATGGAATAAATTTGTTTAGTTTATTTTTAAGATTTTCCTTATAGAAACAATTCATTAATTTTTCTTTGTTTTCCACACTTGAAGTTTTTCTCACATACATAATTATTGTATTTTTATTTTCAATCTTTATACTTGGTGTATTAGAATTACATACTTTTAATATATATCTTTTTCCATTCAAATAATAATCTTCTCCTGAAACATAGCTCCTTTTAGTTATTCTATTCTGCTCTCTATATCTTTTTAATTGGTTATTAATCCAATCTTCCTTTGATATAATCATTCTTTCTACTGTACCAATATTCATATTTTTTGGCACAGAAGCTTTTATTGTTAGATCAGGATAAACTTTTAAATTTATATTTTTAACTTGTTTTCTATTTACTTTTATTTCAAAGCTATTTATTAACATATATTCTAATATCCTCTCGTATTTTTCCAAAGATTAAATATTTCTTCTTCTTTATTCTCATTTGATATCCACAAAGATAGTTCTCTTTTAAATTCTCTTTGTTTCATTTTTGATTCCATAAAATTCCTTGAAATATTTGAAGTCAAATAATCATATAATTGTATTGTTTTTTCTTCATTTTTATCAAGAATATCATATAATCCTCTTAATCTAACATTATGTATTGATTTTGGATAAGCTCCACTTGTTTCTGGACACTTTACTTTTTTTACAAGTTCAATTAATTTTTCTAAATATTCTTGATAATCAAGACTTTGTTCTTTCTTCATTTTAATTAATTCTTCAAGTAATTCAGACATTTTACTATAATATCTTGGATTTTGATTTTTATTATTTGTAATAGTTGAAACTATATTGTTTTCTATAGCAAGAGCCATTGCTTTTTTATTATTTTTAAAATTTTGTGACATAACTTTTGTCGCTTTATCTAATCCACTTGCAACTATAACATCTAACAATGTTGCTTCATCTAGTCTATATTGTGTTTCAGAAGATTCTGCACTTATATAATTATCTATCATATATCTCATAGCACTATCATAATTTTTTAATTCTATATAATCTCCTGCTGACTTCATTATTTCATCTCTAGCATTGTTATAATATTTAACAGCTTCCTTTATTTCCTTTATTTCTTCCTTAGTATAACCAGCTTTTGTCATTTCATCAGCAATATTTGTATATGATATTACTAAATCAGAAACTGTATCATAAAATTCAATTCTTCTACATTCAGTATTTTTCAATTTTTCTTCTCTAGACTCACTTATTGTGTCCAGATCTTCTGCCACAAAGTAATGTAAAAATTCTAATGTTCCTTTTGGATTTTCTACTGGTTCACAAACAGATTTTACTTTTTTTAGAGCTTTATTTAATCTTTGACTTCCAAATTCTAATCTATTTTTTAATAATCCTGTAATATCTTCTTTATCAAAATTATCAAATGCTCCTGTAGTATAATCTTCAACTGCTCCTTCAATGTTTTCAAATAAATCTTTATAATCAATTATATATCCTAAATCTTTATCTTTATCCAATCTATTTACTCTACAGATTGCTTGGAATAGTCCATGGTCTTGCATTTTTTTATCTATGTATAAATATGTTGCAGAAGGTGCATCAAATCCTGTTAATAATCTATCTACAACTATTAAAACCTTCATCTCTGATGGAGTGTGGATAAATTTATATATAACATCATCTTCAAAACATTGTGTGTAATCATCATGTTCACTATTACTTCTTAATTTAAAATATCTATTTTTATCCCACATTTTTTCATATACTTCATAAATTTTTTGTTTATCAGATAATGTAAATTCACCATCTTCTTCACCTTTTATATCTGCAATATATGGAGTATATGATGATACTATTGCACATTTAGTAAAACCTTTTGATTGAAAAATTTCCCAGTATCTACATGCTTCATATATTGAACTTGCTACTAGTATTGCTGTACCTTTTCCTTGTTCAAGTCTTGGTATCTTTTCAAAGTCAAATATTATATCTTTTACTATTTCATCTAATCTTGATCCAGAACTTGTTACATTTTGTAATGTTCCCCATCTTTCTTTTAATTTTTGTTTTGCAAATTCATTTAATCCAGCTGTTTTAGCTTCAAACCATTCATCTATCTTTGATGGTTTATTAATTCTTTGTTCAACATTTCTAGATTCATAGCATAAATCGACTACTATACCATCTTTTACAGCTTGATCAAATTTATATGTATGAATATACTTTCCGAATTTTTCTAATGTAGTAGCTTTTGATTTTTTCATTAGTGGTGTTCCTGTAAAACCTATAAATGTTGCATTAGGTAATATTCTTTTCATCTCATCATGTAATAATCCTGCTTGACTTCTATGGCATTCATCTACAAATACAAAGACATCACCTTTTGCAGAAAACATTTCGTTTTTATATTTAGTTAATTGTTTTATATAGTCTGCATAATTTTTATCTGAATCTTCATCTACTGAGCTTCCTACTTTATGTATTAATGAACAAATTAACCTACCTTTAGAATATTCATTAAGCGATTGTAATAAATCATTACAACTTTTAGCTCTATATATTCTTTCACCTGAATTACTAAATACTTCTTCAATTTGTTTATCTAATTCTTTTCTATCAGTAAAAACTAATACTCTTGAATTATTAATATTTGATAATATCCATTTAGCAATTAAAACCATTGATAAGGATTTTCCAGAGCCTTGAGTATGCCATATAATCCCACTTTCATGTTTTTTTACATATTCTTGTGCATTAGTTACACCAAAATATTGATTGTATCTAGGAACTTTTTTAATTCCACCATCAAATATAATAAAATTATCAATTAAGTCTATTAATCTTTCTTTTTCAAATAAAGCTGGCAATTGCTGATCAATTAATAAATCATTTTTATTAATTAATTTAAGCACTTTTTCATGTAATTTCCCTATTGCTTTTTCATCTTCAATCCATGGAAGATAATATTTGGCAGGTGTTAATGTTGTCGCATATTTCAATCCTTCTGTATCATTTCCTGATAGTACAAATTGTATAGTTGTAAAAAATCTTTCAATGAATATTGCCTTTTGATTGTCAAGATTTTGTCTTATTCCTTCATTTATTGATACTGTACTTCTTTTTAATTCGATAACTCCAATTGCAATACCATTAATATAAATTACAATATCTGGTCTCTTTTCATTTTGTCCTTCAACAGTTACTTCTTCTGCAACATAAAAATCATTATTTGTATAGTCTTCATAGTCTATAAAATATACCTTTTGTTCTTTTTCTCCAACATATAAAGTAACTCCTATCCCATATTTAAGCATATTATATACTTCTTTGTTTACTTCATATAATGATCTTGTTTCATTATGAGCAACTTTTTTCAATTCTGCTATTGCTTTTCTTGCTATTTCTTCTGAATACTTTTTTACAAGAAATTTTAAAAGTAAGTCTTCTTCTATATTTGAGTTATTTTCTCTATCTTCAAAATTTCCAAGATAAGTGTATTTTAATTTTTCTTCAAATATTTTATGTAATATTCTGTCTTGTGTTTCTATTTCTAATTTATTCACATTACTCATAATTCAATCTCACTTTCCCTGTTAACAAATCTTTCATCATGCCTTCTTTTATTTTTTTATATTTTTCCAATTTTTGTTTTAGTAAATCTAATTCATTATCAACATTTTGTATTATACAAGCTAACTCTTCTTGTTCTTCATACTCTGATGGTATATATGTTGGAATTTTTGCAATGTTTTTTCCATGTAAATGTATTATTGTTGTACCTTGAGTTACTTTTTCAACTTCTTTATATAATATATTGCTAAAGAGATATGCTATAAATAATGGACTTATACCTTTTTTTACTCTTATAATATTAATATCACTACCTAATAATATATTATTCTCGTTTATTACACATGCTTTAGCTAAGTCCTTACCTACTGTAGTAGTAGAACATGGAATCAAAATATCTCCCTTTTTTGAACAAATTTCCGACCACTCATTAGTATGCGACATAATATCTTTTATTAATTCTTTATATAACGTAAATAACTCTCCATATAAAATACATTTATTTTTACCTTTAGTATCTAACTTTTCTTTTGACAAACCATTTCCTTTTAAAATTTCTAATGAAAGACCTTTAATTGTTGTATATATCCATTTAGAATTATATTTTTTTAATCTTTCTTTGCCTGTAAAATATTTCTGGATATATGCTATTTTTAAATTTTCTTTCTTTTCTATTGCATTTTTTAATGAATCAAGTAAATTATCCATATTAGATAAAACACTAGCTATCTGTGTTTGTTCTTTTGTTTCTGTAAGATAATTAATATCTATATCATTTATTATTT
>CAPNAQ010000098.1 GCA_948663505.1 uncultured Clostridia bacterium
TTGTAATATCATAACCAAATATCTTTAAAGTATCTGTTTCAAACTGTTTTGCTGTCACCTCTATTACTTCATTATCTTTTCCCCAGTCTAATTCTAATCCTAATGCAACTACTCCTCTTTCACCCATATTTGTTTTTCCACTTTGTGCTGATACAAAGTTAATATATGTACCTGGTAATACTTTATTTTGTACTTTAAATGTTCCTCCTCCTAATGCCATAATTACTTCACCTTCCTTTTTAAAAATTCTTTTATTTTTTGCTCTATATCTTCTATTGAATAACTTTTATTTTCTTCCAATATAGATATTAGGACATCTCTATGTCGATTATATTTTTTACTTTTTATTATCTGTTCTTTTGTATACTTCTCTACTACTATTTCCATTGTCTTTTCTTTTTTCTTTTTATTCATTCTTAACATCTCCATCTAAAGTTAAATTTTCCATATCATCATCTTTTGCTTTATTTTTATAAGTAAAATATTTATATGTTACAAAAAATAATAATACATCATCACTTATTTCTGTCCTCATACCATATCCCTTTAACATGTCTCCATTCAACAAAGTAATATATTCTAATTCATATAATTTATCTGAAATATCATTATATTCTTCTGTATTTTCTTCATCTAACATTGAATGAATAACTAAATTACATTCATTTTCATATCTATTTCCAATTAATTTTTTCTTATTGCTTGGTAACATTTTAATAAAAAAACAAGGCATTTCTAATCCTTGTTTTACATTGTCTGTATATATTTTATAATCATCTCCGAATAGTTCATTTATTTTTATTGAAATAGAATCTAAAATATCATTTGTTTTCATTTAAACACCTCATTTATAAATTCTGCTAGTTTTTGTTCAATAAACTTAGGCAACATTGTATTTATTTCCTTTTCAGAAATAGTTAGCATAAATTTTCCTTCTACCCAACCATTATGACCTCTTGTTCTATGTCCATTTTCAACATAAGAAGCATAAGAAACTATATTAGTTACATCTATTTGATATGCATTTCCTATATGTTTTATTGGTAATGCGTCCACCCAACTAGAAATTTTATCCTTACTTACTGTTTTTCCAGTTCCACTTTCAGCTTCTTCCTGAGTTTTTGCTGTCCATCCTCTACGTAATGTTCCCCCTAATTTTCCACTTGGATTTACTCTTTTTGTATATTTTTCACCTTTTTTATGTTTTTTTCCGTCTCTTTTTGCTATTACTGTTATTGTATGTGAATAGTCGCCTACTGGCGTCCTTCTAATTACTTTACTTAATAGTCTAGCTGCTAACTCTCTTGAAACTTCTTTACAAAATTTTTGTAAATTTGCTTTTGACATTTTTTCTAGTCTTTCTTGAAACCTTTTTAGTTCTTTAAATTCACAATTTCCCCATTTTGCCATAATTAAGCCCAGCCTTTAAACTTCTCTAAAATTATTTCTTGATGTGTATCATAAATTGCTGGTTCTCCACTATTTTTATATTCTTTATTTAAATTACCTTTTGAAACAATAATCTTAGATCCGTGGTTTTATTTGTATTTCAGGAGCTATAAATAATTTTATTATTTGAGCAACATTGCTTTCTTTTTCTGTTTCATTAGCATTTGATATTGTTTTATATGATATTCTACATGGTTGTTTTTCTAATACTGTTATTTCTTTATGTTCTGTTCTTTTATTTGTGGCATTTTTTATTGATTGATATTCGATTATATTACATAAGCAATCATATGTATTTTCTATTGTCTTTTTTACTTTTACTATATTTTGCTCACTTAAAAACATTTTACCACCTCATTTTTGAATATGGAGAAAAATCAAAATCATTTCTTTCTAGCTTTTCTAATATTAAAGATAATTTCTCTTCACCACTAGAATTATCAGGAAAATCAACAGAGACATCTCCTATTTTTATACTGTTAACACTATTATCTATTGTAATATCTAATTCTTCCCCTAATGCTATTTTATTCTTTAAAAACTCTGCACAGACTCTATCTGCAATTAAATAACTTAGTGGTTCTTGTATTTCATCTAATCCACACAAATATTTTATTTGACTTATGTGTTTATTAGATAAATAATTAATATCGCTTTTATCTGTATCTCTTATTTCATAACCTAATATTTTTAATTGCATTTCTATATTATCTATTATTTCCATTTTGACCTCCTAAAAAGGATAAGAAACCTGTTTCTTACCCTTTAGAGATTATTCTTGCTATATAGATTTGTTTATGATCTATATACTTTTTATTTGCAGCAGTACTAGCTCCATCATTAACAAGTTCCCAGTTTGTACCATTTGCTAATTCTTCATTTGTTGGAGAAAGTTTTGCTTGCGACTTCTTAGTATATGAAATTCCATATGGAGCAAATACTTTTCTTTGTCTAGCATATAAAGTATCTTGTCCTCCATTTGTTTTTGGGTCTCTATCCATTTCAAATGGAACTTTTGCTCCGATATTTTCATAATCAATTGCTCCATCACCTAAAATATATGTAGTATATTTTGTATATGCCTCTTGTGGTGCAACATAATTTGCTTGACCTTTTGTTCCGCTTTTTTCTACTGCTTCCACTTCTTCAACAGGCATGTTATCATCTATTAACACTATTCTTCCATTCCAAGATGCCATTGTTAAATCTCTTTGCACTCCATTTGCATCTGTATATTTCAAATATGCTAATAATTGTAAGTTTTCTAAGTTTGTAGCTACTGTTGAATGCATAATTGCCATAGTAAATTTAGCTTTTTTATCACCTGAAGCTTTTTGTATTGCTGTATTTAATGTAGTAGCTCCTGCATATCCTTTTTCTCCTTCTTCGCCTGTTATATCTAAAGTATGATTATTTACAAATTCTAGATTCTTTGCTCCTGTCATTGCAAATATTCCTTTTAATATAGATAGCAATGTATCTTGATCTACATCTTCAAAATATTCCGATACTTGTGAAGCGACATTATCCATAAAATCTACTCCTCCTGTTATATCTGTTGAAAAGTCCTTTTCTACCCAAGCTCCCATTCTTCCTACTACTACAACTCCTCTTTCATATGTTGTTGAACTTTGTGCTGTCATATTTGTTTCTCCATCGTAGTTTTGAACTGTTCCTCCTATCCTTCCATACATTGGTAATACTGCATATGCCGTTCCTGTTTGTGAACTAAATGCATTTCTTATTTCTTGATTTCCTTTTAATACTCCTGATTTTATTAATTCATTCTTTCTTGTTTTTGGTATTCTTTCCACATATTTTCCAAAAGCCTGTGGATTAAAGCTTTTTGAATCAAATTTTGCCATTTTTTCTTTCTTCCTTTCATTATTAAATTTCTACATTTGGATTTTTATCCAAATAATCACACATTTGTGAATATGTCATCTTGTCCAACTCTATATTGCTTTCTTCCACTTTTTGCCTATTACTTTCTGTATTTCCTGTTATTACAGTTTCTACTTTATTAAATAAGTAATCTTTTTTTTCTTTTAGATTATTGATTTGTTCATCTAGTCCTATAAAATTTTCACCATCTAAACTAATCTTAGATAAATCTAAATTTGCTTTAATGTCTATTACATCTTTTGCATTAATTTCTTTTGACATCAATTTAACTGCTAACTTACTGTCAAAATTATTTTGTTTAACTCTTTTGTCTGCTTCATCTTGTATCTCTTTAACCTTGGCCTCATACTCATCTTGAGTAATAGAACCCTTTTTATAATTGTCATACTCATTTTGTATATTTGCATTTGTTTCAGTTAATGTATTTAACTGCTTTTGTAGTTCCTCTTTTTGAGCTTTTAGCTTTGAATATCTTTCTTCTAAATTTTCCTCTTTTGTTATGAATATTTTTTCATTAGATAATTCTTTTTCAATTTTTGCTACATCTTCATCTGTGTAACCTAGTTTTTTTAATACTTCTTTTATCATTTTTTTACCTCCATTACGCTTTTTACGAGTTTGCTTCTCTTATGGTTTTTGCAATTTGTTCTTTTACGCCTGCAAATTACTAAAAGGCATAAAAATAAGACGTATTCACTACGTCTTTGATTTATAAATATTAAATTTAATAAATTATTTAATTTTGTATTTTTCTAGTTCTATTTCCTTATATCTTTCAAATTTTTCCTTAATTTCTTTTGGTGCGTTTTCTTTTAATTGCCAAGTGAAATTTTTAATATCATAATAACACCATTGTTCTAATTCTTTTGATAAAACTATTTGCATATATTATAAACCTCTTTTCTTTAAATATTGCTTTATTGCTTTTCCTAATTCGTTCGGCTTACCACATTCTGCATTTGCGAAACATTCTGCAAAAAATTCAAAGCTATTTTCTTTTCCATATTGACTTAATTGTTTAGCTAAATCAAAGTTAGGATTGTTATTTTTTGCAATTTCATAGATTTCTTGTGCTATATTATTTGCAATTTTACTTTCCCAATTTCTTATTATTTTTTTGCTTTGTGTTGCAGTTTTTGCATTTAATGCTTTAGTTTTCATGTTGTAAAATTCTGCTAAATGATTTTTATTATACTCATCTATAAAGCTACTCTCGATAAGGTGTCCAAACTCATGAGTAATTGTATATGTTGATTTATACTTATTGCTTCTTTCCATACAATGATTTATCTCTAATTCTTTCTCTTCTATTTCTATGAAATCGTTATAGTTTTTGTATTTTGACTTTGATAAAGAAATTTCTATGTTTTCAAGTTCTACATCTGTTGACACTTGTGCAACTGTATTACTACTTAAGCTCAATGCATTAAACTTTACGTTTCTAGCCTTTATATATTGTTTCATTGTTGAATATTTCTCTATTAGTTCATTTAATTGTTGCGTATTTTCTGATAATAAATTACTATCTATTTGCTTTAAGTTATTATTACAAAATTTAATGTTTTGTTCTTCTATTATTTGTTTGCATTCATCTAGCGATAATATCTTTTTATTTTGTATTATAACACCATTATTACTATTTGTCGATGTATTTACATACTTTTCATACCATTCCTTATATTTTATCTTGCTATCAACATATTTAGTTTTTCCATCTTCAGCTCTATAAGCCCTTTGTTCTCCCTC
Source organism: uncultured Clostridia bacterium (assembly GCA_948663505.1). Classification (GTDB taxonomy): domain Bacteria; phylum Bacillota; class Clostridia; order TANB77; family CAG-508; genus CAG-269. The sequence continues at coordinate 5,101 of CAPNAQ010000098.1, forward strand.
TGTAAACTCATCATCAAAATATGGGGCTGTTGTACTTCTACAATTTACATGAAATGGTGGAGCTGTAATCCCTACTTCATAATCTTTCATATCAAATACTTTTCCATCTAATTTTTGACATATTTCAGATGTATGACTGTCTAATGTTACTATTATTTCATATTGTTTTACATTTAAGCTATTAAAGCATTCTTTTTGTCCTGCTGAACTAAAAAAAGCAGACTCCGTCATTATCAAAGTACCTACTTTATGTTTTGAAACTTTAAAGTCTTTTTCTATTTTATTTATTACATTTAGTATGTCTTCTCCTCTTATTGTAGATTGTACTAAATGTTTTTGCAATGTATTTATCAAACTTTCTTTATTTTGCCATATTCTATCAGAGAAAGTTTTATTATCTGTTGTCCATGGTTTCGTTATTATATTATTTATTTTATCTGTATCTAAAGGTTGTATATTCCAATACTTTTCTAAACCTTTTTGTATTTCAAATGATGATTTGTAGTAAGCATTTTCATATTGATTCTTCAATAAATCCGTTGTATTTTTATTTTGTTTTGCACTTAGTTGTTCTAATTCATTTTGTATCTGAATTTTTATAGCTTCTAATTTGTCAATATGTACTCTTGCACTTGCATTTTCTAGTTCTTTTATCCATCTCTGATCTATTGCATTTTCTCTTCCTTTTTTTATGTATTCTTCTACAGTCCATTTAAATTCTTTTAGCTCTTTTTTATCTAATAGCTTTTTAGCATTATCAAAACTTATTTCATTATTATTTGCAATTCTTGTATACCAATTAGTAATATCTTTTTCTATTCTTGATAATGACTTTTCATATTCTTCTTTTAATAAATCTAAATATTCTGTTCTTTGATTGTTTTGTGCTTCTTCTAATAGTTCAAATCTTTGTCTCCAATAATCCTCATTCTTCATTATTGTTTTCCTCTTTATCTTCCATTTTATTGTTATCTTTAGGAATTATATTGTCATATTCATTTATATTTTCTTCTTCTTTAATTCTTTGTAGTTCTTGTTCTACATCATCAATTAATGGATGATTCTCTAGTTTAGTTCTCAAACTTATCATTGTATCATTATTAAGACTTTGAATTTGTTCTACAGTATTAAATATTCTTGATTTATTAAAAGTAAACCTAAAATCAAATATATCTAAATCTTGAGGAATTTCTCCTATTCTTTTTAAATGTTCACTTATAAACCAAAATAATTGATATAATGCTTCTGTTAAATTTGTTATACATTCATCTGCTTTTAAGTCTAAATCTGTATATAAAAATTCTAAACTTATTCCACTTGGTGCTTGTCCTATTAGTTCACTTTTATTTGTATTTACTCCTCTTCCAAACTCATAGATTTTTTCTTCTAGCAATTTCAAAATAATTTGCCTTGCCTCATATGGAAATGGTATTGTCTCTGTTTCTATTTTTCCTGTTGCATCATTATTTCTTACAACTCCCATTATTTTTATTCTTTCTACTAATTCAACAAGATTTTCTGCTCCATATCCATTTATTTTATATATAAACTCTTTTAAGTCTTCTATTGTATTTATAAAATTAGAATTTATTAAGTCATATGCATCTATT
>CAPNAQ010000099.1 GCA_948663505.1 uncultured Clostridia bacterium
CATCTTTTTTTGTAAGTGTAAAATTCTGTGTCTATATATCTATTCTAACACCATAATTTTTAGTTCATTCGGTGTACTTTTCCTTTTAACTTTAACAAAATTCAAGTACACTTGGTGAACTAATCTCTGTATTTTTATAAAATTTAGTACATTTAGTGAACTTTCACACTCTACTAGGCATTTTTTAGCGGTTCATTTGGTGAATTTTTACATCATATTTGCTTAAAATTTTTGTTCTTTTATTAACTCTTGAAGGCTTGTCCTTCAATGTGTGTAGGCGATGTTTGAACACTCGCTTTCCTGCCCTCAATTTTGATTGAGGGATTCTATATCAAATTACAATTATGTCTACTTAGTTTGCATATTCTTATATTTTTATGTTCCTGTACTTCTGTATTTATTTAAAGCAATATTCCATAACTTAATAGCAACTATCCATAAAACAATTGCTATTATAGGAGCTAAGTATATCATATAATGATTTAGCCCTAAATAGTCCATTGTTGGATAATATGCAACAAAAGCAAAAGGTAAAATAACTGTTATTAATATTTTTATAAAACCATTATATATATTAATTGGATATTCTGTAAAAGTATACATTCTATAAAATGACCATATTACTTCATTTGATCTATATGTCCAAAATGATGAAATACTAAACATAGTCAAAATTGCTCCAATTATTAATGCTCCTACTATACTAAAAAATACAATTTTAACAATTAATAATATAGTTATAGGTATAGCAAGTTTATATAACATATATATTGTTATACCTAATCCTATAAAAAAGTCTGCTATTGATACAAAATCTCTTGATGCTCCTATAATAGAAATTAAAGGATGTATAGGTCTTAATAAAATTTTATCAAATTCTCCATTTCGTATATATTTAGGTCCAATATCATATAAAGCATCAAAGCAATATCCTTGTATTCCAATTGAAATTCTTGTTACACCATATAATAATAGAATTTGTTCAAAATTCCAACCTGCTATATTTTCTGTATTATGAAAAACAATAAATATAAAAATCAAACTAACAGCTTGTACTACAAGTTGCGAAAAGATTCCAGCAATACAATCTATTCTATATATAAGGATTTCTTTTAAAGATATTTTTAGAAAAGATAAGTACAAACTTATGTTATTTAATATTTTGCTCATTCTAACCTCCATTTATTGTTATATTCTTCACTGCATGATTAAAAAATATTTTTGCTATAAAATATAAAATAATTCCCCATGCTATTTGCTTAATAATTATGAAGAATATTTCATTTATATCAATATTTCCAAGCCATATATTAACAGGAGTATATATCAATTCTTTAAATGGTAACCATTTTGATAGTTCTTGAAACCATAAAGGGAATAATGTAATAGGTGCAATTATTCCTGAAAATATTTGAATCGTTGCTTTTCTTAAAATTTGCATTCCCCAAATTGAATTAGTATAAAAACCTACAGTCCCCACTATCATTTGTATAAAGAATGTTATCGGCACTCCTAATAGCATTACAAAGATACACCAGACAAAATTTATTATACTAGTTGGCAAAGTTAACTTCCAAAAAAATGAACATATAATAAAAGTTGCTATACCAATTACTGTTGCAAAAGCTAGTTCTCCTAAGTTAACTCCAAAATAATATTTAAAATAGGAAATAGGATTTAATAACTCTTTATTTATTTGTCCATTTCTTATAGAATGCGCCATATCTTCATTTATTCCCCATAATGCTATTGAACTAAATGATATTACTAGGATATAGTAAGTTATCATTTGTGATATTGTAAAACCTCCTGCATCACCTGTTTGATTATAAATTGCTTGCCATACAAAAATATATACTACTACTTCCACAATTCTATTTAATGTAAAGAGGTAAAAATTTGACTTATATATATTATACTGTTTAAATTGCATTTTTGCTAGCTCTACCATTGTTTTTATCATTGTTATGTACTCCTCTATATATTTCTTTTAATATGTCTTCTAGTTCAGTTTCTTTCATGTGTATATCTTCTATTACACAATATTTAGAAATTTCATTCATAATTTTTACTATAGTTATTTTATCATGACTAAATTTTATTTTTAGTCTATCTTCAGTTTCTTCTAATATTTCAAAATCATTTAATTTTATAATATTACTAATATTGTCTTGTTTAGAATTTACTATAAGATTAGCTATAACATATTTTCCATAAATATCTTTAAATTTTTGTTTTTCTCCATCATAAATTATTTGACCTTTATCTAAAAGAATTATTCTATCACAAACATCTTCAATATCTTTTAAATCATGAGTTGTAAGAATCACTGTTGTTTTCTTTTCTTTGTTTATATCTTTAATAAACTTTCTTATATTTTCTTTAACAAAAACATCTAACCCTATTGTTGGCTCATCTAAATAAACTATTTTAGGATTATGCAAAAATGTTGCAGCAATTTCACATCTCATTTTTTGTCCTAAACTTAAATTTTTAACTTGCTTATCTAAAAAATCTTCTAGTTCTAATATTTCAGTAAACATCTTTAGATTTTTTCTATATTCACTTTCTGGAACTTTGTACATTTTTTTAATCAATCTAAAAGATTCAATAACAGGTAAATCCCACCATAATTGTGTTTTTTGTCCAAATACTGCACCTATATTTTTATTATTTTCTATTCTCTTTTGATTTGGTACTAATCCATTTATTAAGACTTCCCCAGATGTAGGAGTTAATAATCCTGTAAGCATTTTTATTGTAGTTGATTTTCCTGCTCCATTTTCTCCTATATATCCTACTAATTCTCCCTCAGCTATATTAAATTTTATATTTTTCACTGCCTTAAATTCTTTATATTTTGGGTTAATTAAGTTTTTAAAATATCCTAATAGTCCATCTTCCTTTTCTATAATTTTATATGTTTTTACTAAATTTTTTACTTCTATAATCGCCATATTCTTCTCCTTTTTTCTAATTTATATCACAATTTTACAATTTTTCATAGTGTTTTACCAAAATTTACAAAACATATTTATCCTTACATTTGCTTAAGTGCCACAAAATCTCCAATAGAAATAATGTCAAGAGCGAGTGATAACGAGTTTATTTACTCTTGATATTATTTTTATTGGAGATTAAAATTGGTATGCAAATGTTATAGCACGGATTTTCTTAAATTTTCGTGATATAGAAATTCATAGCACGAATTTTTTCAATTTTTCGTGCTATAAAAAATAGACATCAGCACATATCTACTGACACCTAATTTCATAAAGATTCTCTATAACTCATTTTAATATATTTCTTCTAATACTTGAAATATCTTGCTTTATTTCATATCTACTAACCCACACAACCTATACCTGTTATGCTCACCATAGATACAATCTCAAATTTACTAGTATTTAAAGCACTTTGCTTAATTTTCTAAAAATCACTTTATGTGTTTCCACTTACCACTTAAACAACTACTTTAACTTTCACACCCAAATTTTGATGTTTTTCTTTTCCAAATCTGCCTTTTTTCTCAAAAGTTATAATCTCTGAAACCATATCAAAATCAACTATTATCTGTCTTGTTTTAGTTGTAGCACCGCTACACACTCCACATGGTTAGTAAATGGAAACATATCAACTGGTTGTATTTCTTTAATATCATAAAACTCCTCAAATTTTACCAAATCCCTAACTAAAGTAGCAGCATTACAACTAATATAAACAAATCTACTAGGTTTAACTTTTAAAATATTTTTGATAGATTTATCATCTAGACCTCTTCTAGGGGGATCAACCATAATAACATCTGGAACAATATTTTTATCATTTATTAATTTATCTAAAACATCTTCAGTGCTACCAGATAAAAAATCCACATTATCAATATCATTTAATTTAGCATTTTCTTTTGCATCTTGAATAGCCTGTTCTACAATTTCAACACCATAAACATATTTAGCAAACTTCGCCATAAACAAAGAAATAGTACCAATTCCACAATACAAATCAAATACTACATCATCTTTTGTAATTTTAGCAGCTTTAACTCCTAGATTATACAACTTCTCAGCTTGTATAGGATTTACTTGATAAAATGAAAGTGGAGATATTTTAAAAGTATAATCTCCTAAAATATCTTTTATATATCCATTTCCATATAAATTAATGTTTTTGCTTCCTAAAATAACATTAGTATTTTTTGTATTTATATTCTTTACAATTGTCTTTATATTGGAAAAATTATTTATCAATTGTTGAATTAATTCTTTCTCTTTTGGAATATTTTCGCCATTAATCACAAATATACACATTATTTCATTTGTTTTTATGCCAAATTTTATTACTATATGCCTAAATAAACCATTTCTTGTCTTTTCATCATAAATTGAAATTTCGTTATTTTTTATAAATTCAATTATAAACTTTGCTATTTCTTCTGAAATTGGATTTTGTATTAGACACTTTTTCATTTGTATTATATTATGGCTTCTTTTAGCAAAAATTCCTACAATTGGCTCATTTTGTTTGTTTATTCCTAATGGATATTGTGCTTTATTCCTATAATGATATGGATTTTCCATTCCGTATTGTTGGTTTTACACCTATTTTATTTTTTAAAGTTTTATTAACCAATGATTGCACTGCATTTTGTTTTATTTTTAATGTATTTGTGTATTTTATATGTCTTAAATTACATCCTCCACATCTTTTATATGTATTGCAATCTTCTTCTTGCCTAATTTCTGATTTTTGTATTATTTCTATTACTTTCCCAAATGCATGTGATGATAGTACTTTTACAATTAGAATTTTTACTTTTTCTCCTTTTATTGTTTCTGGTATAAAAATTGTGAAATTGTCAATTTTAGCAATTCCTTCACCTTCACACCCATTATCAATTATGTCAACTATATATTCTTTATTTTTTTGGACAGATATTTTTTCCATTTAATACTCCTATTTAATAATGTAACATAGAGAGTGTTCCTTTTTGGCACATTATTCTTCCCAATTATGATAAATGTTTGCAACATCATCAAGTTCTTCTAGTTTTTCTATTAGTCTTTCCATTTTTTCTTGTCCATTTTCGTCTAGCTGAACTGTTGTTGTTGGAACCATTTGTACTTCTGCTTCTAAAAATTCTAACCCTGCTTCTTCTAATTTTCCACTAACTTGTGTAAAGTCTGCTGGTTCTGTTGTTATCTGATATATTTCTTCTTCTGAAATAAAATCTTCTGCTCCTCCGTCTAGTGCTAACATCATTATTTCTTCTTCTGTTTTTTCTGTTGATTCTTTTTCTATTACTATTATCCCTTTTTTATTGAACATATATGATACACATCCTGTTGTTCCTAAATTTCCTCCTGCTTTATCAAATACATGTCTTACATCTGCTGCTGTTCTATTTTTGTTGTCTGTTGATGCCTCTACTATTACTGCTACTCCATTTGGTCCATATCCTTCATATACTATTTCTTCATAGTTTTCGTTACTTGTTGATGCTTTTTTAATTGCATTATTTATTGTGTCATTTGGCATGTTTGCAGCTTTACATTTTGCTATTACCGCTTTTAACTTCGAATTTCCTGCTGGATCTGCTCCTCCTTCTTTTACTGCTATTAATAATTCTCTTCCTAATTTTGTAAATATTTTTCCTCTTGCTGCATCTGCTTTTCCTTTTTTTGCTTGTATATTATGCCACTTACTATGTCCGACTCATATCTTTCTCCTCCTTTTAAGTTTTTCTTCTATTTTCAAGGTTTTAATTCCTCTAACTCATAATTTTCGCTTTTTATTGTATCATATTATTTTTTATTTGTGTAGCCTTTTTACAAATAAATTACTTTTAATATCATAAAATTATCTCATAGCTGTAACAGTATGCATTATTTCTTCTATTGATTTTCCTTTATTTGTCTTGTTATACTTTTCTCTAAGTTCCACTATACTCTCTTCTATTTTTAGTTAACTCTTGTTTTAAATTATCTCTACTTTTATTTTCTTGTTCATCTAAATACTTATCTAATGTACCTTTTTTTAATCTAATATTTCCTTTTTTTCCTATTCTTATATGTGGAATTTCTTTTACTAACTTATGTATCAAAAGTCCAATAGCTTACTCCTAAATAAGTATAAGCCTCTTTTGTTGTTAAATATAGTATGGTTCTATACTATTGTAATTAGTATGTCAATACTATTTTTAAATTTTTCTGTAAAATTCAGTAATTTGTACTAAATATATTTGTATAATAAAAACAGAATTTAATATTTTATCTTTTTTAGATTCTATTGTTGAAGAAGCTATTGCTAACTATTTTTGTTGTACTATCGACTATTTAAGGGAATTAAGTAGCATAAAGAATCCTGAAGAATACCTTAATAATGATACTATTATTTTAGAAAAAGAATTTATCAAACTTGGAATTATTAAAGAAGGTGAAGAAATATCTCAAGAGCAATTAGACCTTTTTAGAGATTTAATAAAAACAAATAAACAATTTTATCTATTTTAACCTCATCGTTACTAGTCAGCCTTATTATTTGTTTTCTTGTGAGAAAGCTTACTAAAAATACAGGAACAGGCTGAACATTAACACCTCATTTGAAAAATTTTAACAAATTCTGTAAAAATTTATTGAGTTATTTTCTTTTTTGTACTATATTATTT
>CAPNAQ010000100.1:0-225 GCA_948663505.1 uncultured Clostridia bacterium
ATATATATTTTTTCTATAATAAAATTTATGTAATGTAAAAGCAAAATTTTTAGTGTAAAAAATTTTTGTATATAAATAATATAATAGCACATACTTTAAATAGTTGTCTTGGTATTTTTAATACAACTAGAAAGGTATGTGTTATTGTGGAAGATAAAAAGGATTTAGGAAAAGAAATAAGACAGACATCTGAAGAAGTAGGAGAAGATAGCACTAAATATGGAG